>CAYZLH010000374.1:0-3306 GCA_964478795.1 uncultured Bdellovibrionales bacterium
GTACAGGCGACCGGGAAAGTTAAATACATAATAATACATTAATTATTCATTTCATGAATACGTTCGAGCGGGCTTGAGCAGCTCCTGGATCAGCGGTGCCACTCGCAACGCCTCCGCAGCACAGGTCTCCACTGCCGGCAACATCCAGTTGTCTTGCTCCACAAAGAACACTCGCCCGCCAAAGCTACGTTGCAAAACTTCTAATTTTCCACTCTTAAATATTCCCGGTGCAGCGATCGGCAAGGGATGCCCCCACCGGGCAATGCGTAGATCTGCCACTTCTTCGGATTTGATTTCGAACAACTCTAAAATTTGGGGAATTTCATCCATAAACTCATGGCGAATCAATTCATAGGCAGATTCCGCATAGACCTCCGCTCGAGCCCCTTTCCAAGGCAATGGCCGATAGAGGGTCAGCACCGACTGGTCATCCGTTTCCGCGCTGTAATTTGCGAACACTACATCTGTAGTCTTGTGGCGTTTGGCGCTTCCGACCACGTCTTGCAATTGGATCTTTCCGTCTTTAAGTAGAAAGGCATTGTAAAAGTCGATGTTCAATTTTTTCTTCAAACAAATATTGGCCACTAAATAGGGGTGATATTGTAATTGCTGGATCACCGCCGCCCGATCTTCCTCAATTCCGTGGAGAATCTTACCCACCACGAATTTTGGACAGGCCATAATACAGGCACGCGCCTCGATCGATTGCAACACTCCAGCCGCATTCAGGTAGGAAATAATTGTCTTTTCCCCTACCACTCGTACGTCCACCACTAATGAACTTTCCCGCAAATTGCCTCGAGGTAAATGATCCGATAATTTTTTTAAAATTTCTTCCGCCAACCGTCCATTTCCTCCGGGGGCAACCATCAAAGTCCCAAACTCCGCCGCGAAGAAATTGAGCCCAACCGCCGCAGAAAGATCTTTCATCCCCGCACCGAGAGCGCTCCAGCAATAGTGCTCCAATGCGGTGGCGATATAAGGATGAAGGGGACCACCATTAACTTTTTGCAGATAGGCGAGAAAACTCTGTCCATCTAATTTGTGCACATACGCTTTCATTTTGTCATTGGTCCAGGGAATTTCGGGATAGAGTAAACCATCCTTACTGTCACTCATGGAAATGAAATGCCGGGCGAGTTTCTTAAACTCTTTGGCGCGCTTCGGATCAGTGGTGCCATCCCAAAAGGCGTTGTGCCACTCCTTTCCTAAACAAAACGGATCTTCGTCATCTTTCTCCCGACTAATTTCATACAAGCCCAATTCCTGAAACAGGCCATAAATCTCGCTAAACTCATCATGTTTCGTGAAATAGGCGGCACCAATGGAATAGTCGACCCCCTGCCAACTTTCACCACGGGAGTTTCCGCCAAAACGACTGGCTTGTTCGAGCACAATGGGGCGATGTTCGTTGAGCAACCACCCGCTAAACAAACCCGACATTCCGCCCCCGACAATTACTAATTCCGCTTTCTCTGTCGGCGCCGGCAAGCCGCCTTTGCTTTTTATAAAATCTGTTTTTCCCCACAGAGCAGAATGGGGAACTGTTGGATCATCTCCAGAAAATGTTCTGGGAGCGATCTCGCCAATATCTCTTTGCATGGGGGAGATTTTAGCAAAGGGGGCGAACTGTGGAGCTTGGTTTGTACCTAATATCGACTTTCCCGCGCCAGTGGTGCACGACCAAAAGGGCAAAACTGACACAGCCAAAGAGCCTTGACCCAAAAGCTTCAAGGCTTCTCGCCGATTGATTTTTTTCTTCATGCACCTAGTTTGTGAGAGAATTTGCCATTTATCTAGCGGAAACTCGCTGACGGATTCGGAAATTTCTCCTATGATCTAGAAATGAAATGGAATGAGCGAAACATATTTTTACTAGATGGATTTGGCGCCTTGGGAAGCGCCCTAACTTCAGGAATTATTTTCTCCTACTTTTCCACTCAACTCGGACTACCACCCTGGCTCTTTTACGGACTGGCAGCCATCGCGCTCGCCTTCGCCTGCTACTCCTTTTCCTGCTATCGATTTTTGGGAAAAATTCACCCTGAACATCTGTTGGCAGTGATTTTGGGAAATTTTAGCTATTGTCTAGTTACCGTCGCCCTAGTGTTTTTCCACCCCACGATCACTTCCTTGGGAAAAATTGTGTTAGGTAGCGAAGCAGTCGTAATTTTCGGAGTCGTCTATTTCGAATTTCGCGTGCTAAAGAGCGCATTTCTCCGTCGCTAAAGCAGACAAAAGAATAACGGAAAGGGGGGACCACACTAGCCTAGGGCATTTTCGTGCTGCAGCTCCAAGATACGCTTTTTTCGATAGGAAAAGATTTGGCTCACATCGGCGCGAATCCACGCACTCAAGAGAATTTTTCCAAATATCCAGCCCGGCACCCGATACGTCACCTCATCACCCAAGAGGGCGCCGCCTGGCACCGCCGCAAAAGTATGCAGATGGTGCCACTTCGAGTAGGGGCCCTTGAGCTGTTCGTCCACAAAACTATGCCCGGGATTCCACTCTGAGATCAGCGTGCGCCAGCCCACGGGCACGCCATGAATTTTTAGGCGATAGTCGATCAATGTGCCCTTTTGAACTTCAGCCGTGGACTTTCGCGTGATCCGAAAGTTTAGCCACGGTGGTGTCAACGTTTCTAGATTTTCCGCCTTGGCGAAAAAGGGAAAGACTTCTTGAGGTGAGCGCGCAACAAACTGATCGCGGAAAAAGAACTGATCCAATAGACTCCGCCCGCCCAACTCCTTTTTGAGCGCAGCAGGCAAATTGGGAAAGGCAAACCGGAACCCAGCGGACTGTAAAACGGTTGGGCGAACAGACAAACTAGAAAGAATGGCTTGCGACAACTCCCCTAAAACCAACTGTAAAACAAATTTCGGTACGAATCCAAAGGTGGGAACTCCAAAAATCTTGGCCAATTCGCGAATGTTTTTCCCCTGTAATACAAAATGCACGGCCCGCACCCAATCTTCCACATGAATCCAACTAAGCACGGCTCTCCCGTCAGAAACCTGCACGGGGGGCATTTGTGGTAGTGCTCCTCCTTCACGAGAAATCACAATTCCTGTGCGCGCATAGACGACTCGAATCCCCAGAGCCTCGGCGGTTTTCGCTTGGTGCTCCCACTCTACACACAGTTGGGCAAGAAAATCAGTACCTGGGGTTGAACCTTCGGTAACCTCGTCGCTACGTTGGTGCCCATAGTACCCAATGGCTGAGCCTGATATTAAAGTGGCTGGACGCTCCTTTTCAGCTACCTTTGCCAGAGCGGCAACTAGAGCTCTCGTCGTATCAATCCGG
>CAYZLH010000375.1:0-1943 GCA_964478795.1 uncultured Bdellovibrionales bacterium
CTGATTATTTTAATTCCGTTTAAAGAAAAAAATGCCGCAAAGTTTTGTGCACTCTCAATACCGAATTGCGAAGGAGTTCGAGTACCAACAACAGCTAATGCGGCCGATTCCTCGGGTATGGGGGCGCCACGCAAATAATACACTGGTGAAAGTCTTTCTGGAGGTATGTAACTTCTGATGTGAGGCGGTAAGTTCGCATCATTAACACAATAAGCTTTTACCCCCATGCGATCTTCTCGGTCGCGAATCCGTTCGTAATCCCCGAATGCGCGTGAAAAGGAGCATTCGCTATCTACGATTAGTTGGCGACGAGGAAAAGGATCCTCCAAAAATAAAATTTTCGTGTCGTCTAAAGAGGGATCCGTCGCCCCCCAAAAGTCGAGCCAATTTTTCCAAGAAAAGTGAAAATAACGATGGGCAAAGCGTAATGCATTCATGTTGGTCAGAATGCAATTTTCTCAATTCGCGCCAACGACAGATACCACTAAAATTTTGAGAGATTTTTGGGACGTGTAGCAAAACTAAACTGGAATGTTTAGTTTTGCATCATCAATTGATTCAACTCTTCCTCATCGGTAGTCGCTTTTTTAGATTTTTTCGCAGGTTTTTTCTTTTTCTTTTCGTCTACATACTCTAAGAATTTATTTATTTTTTATTTTTTCCTGTTTTCCGAGTTTACTGAGACGCTTCTTCTCGGCTTCGGAGAGGCCATTTATTTTCAATTTTCTTTCGAGCTCGTCCAATTCCGACAACGGACTAATATCATCCGGAGCCTCGGGCGTGGAAAGCATTGGATCAGGTAGACTTTGGTCCTGTTTTCCCTCTAGATCGGGAAAGGATGGTACCTCGGGTTCTGGTGTAGAATCTTGGTCGTTGCCCAATTGATTCCCATGCAAGCGATGGAAAGGGGTTTTCGGCGTAACATTTTGGTATTCTTGTTTGGTTTTCAATAAGGAACCGATTCGAATTACATCGAATTGTTTCGTAATCATCGCTGTTGAATAGGAGTCGGTGACGTAAACTACCATGGCTTCACCTGCGCTAATTTCCGCCGCTAAACCGGATACAGCGCCATCTAATTTTACAGATTCCACGGCCTGAAAAACTCGACCTACTCGAATTCCGTCTCGCGAGCCGCGGTTAATGTAAATGAAGGATCGTTTTGTAGTCGAAAGTCGTTCAGAAGGGGAGCCAGCAACAACTGCTGCGGCTAATTGTAAACCCCCTGTGATGGCTCTTACTTCTTCGCGAAGTGGAAGAGCGGGCATGATTTCATCTCCGATGGAAATCTGTCCCGATAGACTCTCCAGCACCGCTTCGACTAAATTTAGACTAACTTTCGTGACGCGGATGACACCGGTACCTTCGTAAAAATAGCCAGCTAAGCGAAAATTATCGGGTATATTTTGGGTGCCTTCCGGTCGAGGCTTCACCGTAAATTCAGTTGGATCTCGTAGGCTCTGCAATACAATCGCCGGGGAGAATGTTGTCCAACGGTCGCCCTCTCGAGGGCCGGGTGCACCGGTCCAACGGAAATAAAGTGTGTCGCCGATTCGATAGCTATCAGTTACGTTTGCAGGGCCAATGAGCTTGGCAATTTGCGGATTTGGAGTTGCCGAAATGTAGCCAGGCACGCGAATACGGTCTGTGAATTTTTTATAACTCAGGCGAGCGGAGCCAACGATGCCCGATTCTTTGCTGCTTTTTTCGCGAAATTGCCTGTAGGCTTCGCTTCCAGATTTGTTCTCTCTAGACTCCACGAATCCCTCAACCTTATTAGCGGGGCCTGTTGCAGCCATTGCCGCAGTTATAAGGAGAAGAGTTATCATTCGGCTGATTCCTCTTCATTGGGGTCGGAGAATTCGGGCACAGCTTCTTCACTAGAAGGCGATGGAGAGTGGCTTACTTTGTGGTCTGATCGCATTTGTAGAGACAAAACAACG
>CAYZLH010000375.1:1953-3304 GCA_964478795.1 uncultured Bdellovibrionales bacterium
CTCGATAGGTCCTAGCCTTAGCCGCATCTCCTTGTGCTTCATAGGCCTTAGCTAGTCCAGCCAGGGTGTCGGGAACGTAAGTGCTACGGGGATAATTTTTCTCTAGCGCTTCCCAATTTTCCAAAGCAACACTCCACTGCTTAGCGCGAGCGGCAGATTCTCCGGCCCAATAGAGAGCATGACCTGCAAGTAAATGCCGAGAAAACTTTTTAGCCACTAAAGAGAACCTTACTGAAGCTTCCATATTTTTTCCGGACTGAAAAAGATCCATAGCGGAACGAAATTCTCGTTCGGCGCCTCCGCTATTGGTGGATTTGACTGAGTCAGGCAAATTGGCGGGGGCGGCCATTGCTGGCCTCGTTGGATCTGAACTTACCATTGCATTGTCTTTATTTTGGAACTTGGATTCCATTTCGTTCGCTAAAGGTGCCGCCAAATTCGGCTCGGGATTCGCCGAAGCCTCAATGATCGGCTGCGCCTTTTGTAATTGAATTTTTTCCAAGCTTGCCGTCAAAACGTCGACTTTGGTTTCGAGCGCTGAAATTTTCGTCTGCAGGCGGGAGATTTCTGCGTCTGATCCGGTCGATGCTACCGAAGTGGAATCAGGAATTTCCGGATTTAAGTTGTTCTCTAAACTTTCTTTGGATTCACGAGGATCAAAGGGCGGCTCGCCACTTTCCATGGCTTCCAACTCCTCCATGTCTCTTTGAAACAGTGAGCACGACGGTAAAACCAGCGCAGAGACAAAAGTTAAAATCAGAAGTAATTTCATGGGTTCCCCTCTTCACTAATATGATAGGAAGAGGTAGGCATATCGGTCAAGTTTGGAGACGCTTTGTGGTCTTGAAAGTAAAAAAAGAAGATGCGGCCTATCTTTATCAGATACTGGAGTCCTATGAGGGGTTGACGAACTACTCCACGTTGGATTCTCCCAAAGAGGATCCCTATCGACAGATTTTATTGCACCTGCCGCCCGACTCTCGCGCCGCAATGGAAGATGTAATTCAATCTCTAAGTGAAGAAATTTGGCTGGAGCGATCTGAGTAGTTTTTGGTCAGGTGCCTATTTTTCAACCACCATAATGATAAAATATCCAATAAATTCAAGCGCTTAATGTGGCCTGAGGCTTGCAACTTATAGAGCATGAAACACCCATTTCTCGTATTTAGTCTCTATTTTTTGACTGCCGTATGTCTATTCGCCGTTTTTCCCAAAAACTCGGGTGTGCGCAAGTTAGCCTCCTGTGAGGAGACGCTAGCTCCCGTCTCATTTCCCATGGAAAGTCAGCTTTTCTCTCATATTCAAGATGAAGCGCTGAAGAAGTCAGCCTTGCAGTATTATACGTTTCTGA
>CAYZLH010000376.1:0-3292 GCA_964478795.1 uncultured Bdellovibrionales bacterium
AAGCCTCCACCGGCACCGTAAATCCAAGATTTTTTCTGTTCTTTGTTGGCTTTATCCATTCGCTCAGCGGTGTGACGAGCTTTAATATGGCCGACTTCGTGGCCCACAACTCCAGCCAATTCCGCTTCGTTTTCAGACATTGCAATCAGCGGCGCAGTTACAAATACAGTTCCGGCTGGTAACGCAAAGGCGTTCACCTGATTCACGCCGACTACGGTGAAATTGTAATTGTACGGGTTCCCCTCCAATCCATTGGCGCGCACGATACGGCTTCCGAGACCGCGCATGTACATTTGTAGCTCTGGATTTGGCAAGGCAGGATAGTCTTTGCGCATTTCCGGTAATACTTCTTGAGTCATGCGCTTTTCATCTTCCACGGTCAACTCGGTGGCCTGCCCTGAATTATCACCTTCGCGTCCACGGTGCTGGGCTGTGGCACAGGCCGCCAATAGTAAAGGTGCAGCTGCCAAAAAGGATCGCCGCCCCATTGAGGTGGCAGTCATTTCGCGCAAGATTTGGTCGAGCTCTTCTAAGGGTGTCTTAGGTGTTGGATTCCGTTGCATGGCGTTCTCTCCTCCCTCTACTTTTTCATAGTGCGAATCGCTTAGCAATCCTCCCGCAAAACCAGAAAATACGAAAGATTGAAGAGGCCGAAAAAGCGAGATTTTTTGTGCCTTTGCCGCGATAGCGCTATAGTGTTAGCAAATGGGAATAGGAAATTGGATAGGCACAGGACCGCGGTTAGGAATTCTCCTAAGTGGATTCCTTTGTGCGTGTGCCAGCACACCCGCACCTCAGGCGCCGAAGTCTGCGCCCAAAAATCCACCGACAGAGTCTTTGCAGACCTTAGCACCACCAATTTCCCAGGTATTAACGCCGTTAGAAGAAAAGGAAGAAGCATTTCGGTCTATTGAAGCATCGGATCTTCGCGATAGCATTTCGTCGTGGATCTCGCGGCACCCTGAGGCTGACTTTGAAGAGGCCGCGCGCATGGCCAACCGATTTTTGCGACTGCACGGGTATCCTTTGGTTTTAGATGCTCGTCGTTTTGTGAAGAATGGGCGGGATGAGGTAAAAATAGTTTCAGGAAAAAAAGTCTTCCACTTTGCCGCCGGAAAAGAACTCAGCTCTTCACCAGACATTTGTGGAGAGCGTTTTTTACGCATCCCGGCTCTTGTGGTGAATTTGGAAACGGCTGCCCTAATCCATAAAGGCAAAGAATATCGCTTTTCCTTGCGCGGCTTCCAACGGGAAAAGTTTCGAATCTTCAGAGGGAAAAAATTGGTTTCCACCATTTACGCTCCCGAGCCTTCGGAGCCCATTGGCATTTCCGCAAACGGCAAGGCCATTTTTTTAAAATTTCCACTTCATGAGGGGCAAACCGTGCAGTGGTGGCAGCGGGTGGCCGCTTTTCAACCTTCACTTTTAGATGAAGAGCCCTACCTTACGCTTCGAGTACAAAATCATCGTCTCTATTTCGACGAAAATATCGAACACCTGCCTTCGCAGGAATTTGAAGTTGAGGAAGGTAGCGAATCGGCTTTCCGTTGGAAGTTTTTACCGTCTAATTTAGTTTTGGAGCTTAGCTCTCGTTGCGACGCGGAGACCAAGAAAACACGATGAAAAAGCAAAAATACGTGATCGGAATTGATTTAGGCGGTACCAAAATAGCGGCCGCGCTATTCACGCAAGAAGGAAAAATTCTCGCTGAAGATAAACAGCCCGCGCATTTACAGGATGGCTGGAAAGGAATGCGCGAACAAATTGTAGAAATCTGCCAAAAATTGCAAAAAACAAAAGAGGCCTCGGCAATCGGTGTCGGATCAGCAGGACCATTGCACGCTCCTTCGGGAAAACTTTTAGACCCCACGAATTTTGGCTGGGGTCCCAAAATCGTGCCGCTAACCAAAGATCTTGAAAAAATCCTCAAGCTTCCCGTTAAACTGGAAAACGATGCCGCCTGTGCCGCCCTCGCCGAATTTTGGAAGGGCAAGGCCGGTGGGGATTGTGTGATCTTGACACTCGGCACAGGTTTGGGCGTTGGTGTTTTACTAGAAGGAAAACTCTTGCGGGGCTCCCGCGGCCTACACCCCGAGATGGGGCACCAAGTGCTTCGGCCCAATGATGCAGACGCTCCGTGTGGCTGTGGAAACTATGGCTGCGCCGAGGCTCTGCTTTCCGGCGTAAATGTGGGCAAACGGGCTGCGAAAAAATGGGGGTTAGCTGCCCTCACCGGTAAAGAACTGTGGGCGCTCGCCGAGCGAAAAGACCCGAGGGCATTGGATCTATTTGCCGAATACGGCGACTTATTGGGTCACTACTTTTTTAATCTAGTAACGGCATTCTATCCCAAAAAAATTATTCTCACGGGATCCTTTGCCGAAGCCCAATCAGCCTTTCTTCCCCCGGCGAAAGAAAAACTGAAAAAACTTTTGGAGCGCCGATTACACACCATGCCGATCGAACCTGAGGTGCGCGTTTCCACTTTGGGCAATCGAGCCGGAGTTTACGGCGCAGCTTATATTGCCTTACAAAAGGAATATTTTCTTCCCGCCTAAGGGAAATTTTGAGAAGTCAGAAGTTCCACTGCGCATTTTTCCTTGGCCATTCAGGCAAGATGCGGCAATAATGACAAAAATTTGTTTCGGTTTCTTGGAGGAACCATGTTGAAAATCTTCGCTCTTCTTGCTCTTTTCGCCTTTGATGCACACGCCACGAATCGTGCAGGTCAATACTCAGTAGGTGCTACTGGTGGTATCGCCACTAAGGCTCCTTGGGCCACCGCAACTTTTCGCAACACTGTGGGCTGGGGTCCAAAAATGGGAGTGTTTGCGCGAAATTATCTCGAAGACGGAAGCTCGGGTCTCGAGTTCAGCATGGACTACTTCACCTTAACTCGCCAAAAATTAAAGTCTCGCAGCTTCATGCTCACCTATTTTTGGCGATTCAGTCCGGAAAAACGCTTTCATCCAGTGATGGGAATCGGCGCTGGTTTGACCAAGCCAAGAAACTTCTACACCCCTAACACTAAGGATCAGCCGATTTTTCGTCTACGCCTTGGCTTTGAGTGGGAATGGAAAAAGAATTTTGATCTTTTATTCCACCTCGACCAGTTGACGATCTTCAAGCAATTTCCAAATGATCCCAATGCTCACGTGCTAATTCCTACCATTGGCTTTTCCTATTATTTTGGCGAACCCATGGCGGCTGCCCCCGCCGCTGCTGCGACACCAGCAGCTCCCGCCAAAGCCGCTGCTCCAGCCAGCTTGGACTCGGATGAAGACGGCGTAGC
>CAYZLH010000377.1:0-3270 GCA_964478795.1 uncultured Bdellovibrionales bacterium
TATCACCTAAACTCCGATGTAACCTTGGCTAATGCAGCGATTTCCTACGATAACTCTGTAGTAAAATCCGATCTCTCTGGCGTGGCGGGGCTTGGCGTAGAATTTAACCTATCGGAACGTGTGGGTGCCAACGTGCAGGGCCGATATAGCTTCGGACTTCGCGATGTGGATGAATCCACCACGGAAGTGCGAACTCGCGCCTTTTATGCAATCGTGGGATTGTCCTTACGAGATGCATTTTAGTTAGGCTCCGATCGGCAATTGACTTGGCCCAAAAAACTACACGGCCTTGTCAATTGCCTTTCGTTCATTCGGCTGAAGATCAGCTGTCACGGGTTTAGCTGTAGCTAGTTGTTTTGCCATTGGCGCCGCTAAATGTGGAGGCAGACTGACTCCACCATAGGCCCGCAAAATTCTCACGGCTTGAGTGACCTTTTTTTCACTTCGATTGGAAATGTGCACGAGAATACTGCCATCTGGGAGCGATGAAGTATATTTCTTCGAATTATACTCGAGTATAGAAAGACCAATTAACGCGCCCACAGTACAAAAAAAGATTCCCGTAGAAATCGTCACCACAATCAATTGCGAGAGTGGCTGCTCGATAAAAATGCCGGGGCCGATCGTGCCCGATAATCCAAGGATGATCCCCAAAATGATCCCAAAGATCGCGCCAAAGAAAGCACCTTGAGCCACTTTCGATGCATACATTAGTGTAGTGTCGAGTACGTTACCATTTTTTACTTTTTCAATTTGAATGTTTTCGCTGGAAAAGTGATTGCGCAAAAGTTCCGCTATTGCTCGTTCGAAACTTCCTTTTTCATAAAAAATAATGACTTCATTGGCAGTTTCGCGAGTCTTCCACAGGAATGGATTGGTGGTCATCCCGGGAGCTGGCAAATGGTCGGACTGAGGGGTATTTTCATCGGTGAGGATTTCTTTTTCATAGTTCATAAGTCTCCCTTTTTAATGACAGTGGGCCGCCCGCCTTGTGCTGGCGAACAGCCCAATAAAATAGAAACTCAATTATTCCGATTTAGCATCGGCGAGGAAATCTTTGAGGATTCGCTCGATTTTTGCTGGACGTTCACCTAGCGCTTGCGCCACTTTTTCCACAACTTCCCGGGAAGGTTGTTCCAGTTTGGCAATGGCCCGTAAGTCGGAAGGTTGAATGCGAAGTTTTTTCACAACCGCATCACGATTTTCCGCTTGGTTGGTGATCGCCAGGATTTGCACCGCTGAAGAGAGTTTAATTCCGTAGTCACCGGCCAATAGTTTTGCTGAGGAGTTGTTGGCAGTCAGAGGGCTGGCAGCAGCTAGACTATCCACTATTCTGTACCTTCGGTAGTCACGATCGGAGCCGCGATACCAGCCACGACGATACGTACAGTTGTTGTTGTAACGATTACAGTGGTAACCACGATGGTCACCATAGTTATACCTGACGGTAGCGTTACAGGATTGTAAAATTAGCAAAGAGAGAAGACCTAAAGGAAGAGCGATTTTTGTCATATATTTCCAATCACGTTAGGGCGAGAGAATTCTCGGTCCTCCCTAAGAGCAATATGCATGCCGTGTCGAATGAGGGTCAAATGCTTCGTATTCGACTTTTATTTCAGCTCAAGGGCATAAGTTCTCATTCGATCGGCAATTCATCCCAAATTAGGTACATAATTGTGTTTTCTTAAAGCGGATCTTCCATTGAGATCGCAATAAATTAGTGTTACCTCCAAGGGCGAGTAAACCCCTATGAACGTCAATTTCATTCTCTCTTCACTGCTTGCCTTTGCTGTGTTCATGCTGCCCCCTAGTGCGAAGGCTTCCGATTGTGATCTCCCGGGGGAGAAAAATCTGACAAATCTCCAGTGGAACCTCTGCAATTCCGGGCAGCCATTTCGTATTCGCTCCGAACTGTTGGGAATTCCGGGAAAAGTTGGGGCGGATATACAGTTGAAAAATGCCTGGCAGATCATAGATTCGGCCCCCCACATAACTGTAGCGGTCATCGATAGTGGCTTTGACCTGCAACATCCCGAGCTCGCCCTAGTCTATCTTCAAGAAAAACAAATTAGCTTTCTCGATGAGTCGAAAACGATCCCGCAGCCGAATTCCATTATGGCAGTGCATGGAAATTTAGTGGCGGGAATAATCGGTGCCAACGGGAAAAATGCTATCGGAATCACGGGCATTGCCCGCGAGGTTAGAATTCTCCCAATTCGAGCAGTGCCTTCCAATGGTTCTGAAGAAAAGGATGAGCACATCGCGGCAGCGATTCGCTACGCTGTACATTCTGGCGCAAAGGTAATTAACTGTAGTTTTGGTAAGTATTCCACCAGTGATCAAGTGAGGGCGGCAATTCAGTTTGCCCACGCGCATGATGTGCTAATCGTCACTTCAGCGGGCAACGGCGCAAAAAATGTAGCCGACGTCCCCCACTGGCCTTCTTCTTATTCGGAAACCTTCGCCAACGTGATTAGTGTTGCGGCCACGGATCGCCGTGATGAACTGTGGGATCGCAGTAATTTTGGTGCTAGTGTTGATATCGCTGCTCCCGGAGATGAGATTCTTTCCACCGGTTGGTTTTCTCCGGATCCCTTTCTCCACTTTTTTTCCGGGAGCGGCACTTCCATGGCCGCAGCTCATGTTTCCGGGGTTGCGGCCTTAATGTTACAATTAAATTCCGCGCTGAAACCTGCAGAAATGAAAAGAATTTTACGTTCTACAGCCTCTCGCCTTCCTGCCTTAGCAGGAAAAGTGGCCTCGGGCCGGTTGAATGCTGCTGCAGCCGTGCAGGCAGTGCAGGAACTAACCTTCGTCCATAAAGAGCGAAATAGATGCGCCCTGGCGCCAGTGGCCCGCATCGCTCAGTCAGATATAAAGGGGCACTCGGCTCTGTGGGAATTTCACGATTCCGTGGATCTCAGCTCGGAGGTGTTTTATTCTTCCGACGAGCGACTAGTTGAGTATCAGAATTGGGTAAAGCAGCACACCGCGCTCTCTGCTTGGGAAAATATTTCCTTAGGACTATCGATCGTTACGAAGGCTAAACGAGACTTCTTGCCTAACGATCCCATGCAAAAATATTTGGATCAGGTAGCTTTTACTTACCGCAAAATTTTTGGCGGCTTAGGGAAGATCAGAAAAATGACTTGTGTAGAAAGTTTGCTTTTCCGCGAGTTGATGAGCGTTGCTGATCCTAGCCAATCGCCAGCGGAAATTTCCGCCTATCTTTTTCGCCAAGGGCACCAACGAAAAATAGTGGGCAACTTT
>CAYZLH010000378.1:0-3268 GCA_964478795.1 uncultured Bdellovibrionales bacterium
ATCTGGATATTCAGTGGCTAGTGATTCCGCTAACCGCTCTCCCACATGACGAATGCCTAGAGCATTAATGAAGCTAGAAAGCTTCGCCTGCTTGCTGTTCTGAATTGCCTGAACCAACTTTTGCGCAGACCTCTCTTGAAAGCCTTCGAGGCCAAACAAGTCTTTATCCGTTAACCGGTAAAGATCAGAGTAGGATTTTACCAGGCCTTCAGCTACGAGCTGTTCCAGGATTTTGGGGCCCAGACCAACGATGTTCATTCGCCCCTTGCCCACGAAATGCTCCAGTGCGCCAAGATTCTGCGCCGGGCACTCTTCAAAAAAGCAACGAATTGCCACCTCGCCCTCAACCCGCCCGGTTTTTTTTCCGCAAGAGGGACAGTTTTCCGGGAAACGAAACTTCTTTTCACTTCCCGTACGTCGATCGGGCAATACGGAAACCACTTCAGGAATTACATCTCCGGCCCGTTGAACCAAAACCCAATCACCAATGCGAATATCTTTTCGCTCCATTTCTTCTTCATTGTGAAGCGCTGCCCGGCTCACAATCACGCCGTGAACGTTTACTGGCTTCAGATGTGCTACTGGAGTCAACACTCCCGTTCTGCCAACTTGAACTTCGATATTCTCAATTTGAGTAATCTCTTGGCGTGCCGGGAATTTATACGCGGTTAAGCCTCGCGGGCTACGAGATATTGTTCCTAAGTCCTCTAAGAAATCAAAACGATCTACCTTGACCACTACACCATCAATATCAAAATCCAGCTCATCTCGAATTTTGGCAATCCCTTCATAAAAGTCCTGCGCGTCTTGAATGGTCGCACATTTTTTAAGATGAATGTTTTTTTCAAAACCCCACGACTGTAGCAGCGTTAATACTTCACTTTGTCTCTGTGGTCTTCCATCACCCTCCCAATGCCCTAGTCCATAAGCGAATAACTTTAACGCCCTAGATGCAGTGATACGAGAGTCCAATTGACGAACACTTCCAGCCGCCGCATTTCTCGGATTCGCAAATATTTTTTCCCCGGCCTCTTCTTGTTCGCGATTCAATTCCCGAAAAGCCGCGATCGGTAACACAATCTCGCCGCGAATTTCTACCTGCTCAGGCAGATTCCTGCCGCTTAAGCGGAGAGGGACATTTCTAATGGTTTTTACGTTCGGTGTAATATTCTCACCAATTTGACCATCGCCTCTCGTGGCCGCTTTAGTGAGCACCCCTTTCACGTATGTCAAATTGACGCTCAACCCATCGAACTTTAGCTCACAGAAGTATTCAACCTTTTCGATGTTGAGCTGCTTTTTCACGCGTTCGTCAAAGGCCAACAGCTCTTCGAAATTCATCGAGTTCGCGATGCTCAACATGGGCATCTTATGGGTTGATTTTTCAAACGCCTCGAGGGGAGCTGAGCCCACTCGATGGGTGGGGGAATCAGGAAATAAATATTGGGGAAATTCTCTTTCGAGATTTTCTAGTTCACGGAAACAAGAGTCCCACTCGGCATCAGAAACAGACGGCCGATCGTTCTCATAATACTCTTTGTTCCACTGATGGATCTTTTGCGAGAGCTCAAGAATTCTCGCCTTTGCAGCTGATTCTTTCATAGGCCCTAAAAGGAATACGAAATTCCGGGTCCAATCGCAAAGCGTTTATTATTCACATTTGCGCCATTCGTGTAGTTTCCGCTGGCGGTATCAAAATGAATGCCCAGACGTGCCCAGAAGAGGGGCGAGAACTGGTAGTTCCAACCCAAATGGAAGCCAATTACTGTGCCGCCGTCTGGAGCACCAGGAGCTGGGCCCATATCCGTCAAAGAGGCGAAGGGCTGAAAGCCGAAGCCTGCAGAAATTTTATGCTTGGGTATAAATACAATTTCTCCATCCACCCGCACGGCAACGCCATTATATTTTTTACCACTCACATCGGCCCCGCTACTCGGCGTGGTAAATGTTTGCGACTGGAAGCCAATGCTTCCAGTTAGGGCGATTCCCGCTGTGCCATCTGGAAAGAATCGATATCCACCAAAGCCTTCGGCCCGCTTCCAGCTTGCATCGCCAAGTGTGCCGCTTGGGCCCGAGAGCGTTGCACTCTGAAATCCATAACCTAGCGTTAAAACCCAATTCTTGGTGACCCACAATTCTCCAGAAATATTTCCACCTATGCCAGAGCCAGTATAGTCGGTGGGCACGCTAGATACATTTTGCGATTGCGCTAACGAGCCGTAGAGAAGATCAAAACCAAGCGAGCCATACCGCTGCTTGGGTTGGTCAAATTCGCCCTCCAGTCGATCATCAAAAGGGTCTTCCTCGTTCTTCATTTTTTCGTTTGGCTCTTTTTCGGCCCCTCTACTGCCAACATATGAATCATCCGTGCGAATGGAGATAGGCGCCTTAGCTCTTAAAACCTTTGCGCCAACGGCGATCATTTCTCCCGGATATTCTTCCTTCACCTCGGCAAAAGATAAGGTTTTGTCCACCGACACCACCTTCGCTCGACCCACTCGCACATAATCAGAACCGACAATCGTTTTTAAAAGTGGATGGCGCTGTAGCGATACTATTCTAACGATTTCGAGATCTTCTCCCTGCTTAAGATCTGAAATGCCCAAATCCACAGTAAGTCCGTTGGCCGTTCTTCCAGTAACCGTGCCGTCGTAGGGAATTTTAGCTAAGATAGTTTTGAAAAGTTTTTCGATAAGCCCCCAGCGCACTTCCATTTTGGAATAACCGGGCACGGAGCCGGTTTCAGAAAAGAGCAGCTCGCCATCTGCATCTCGAAACTCCAACTGAATTTCAGTTTCGGTGCCAATATTACGAGTCTTCAAAAGCACGGTGGTATCAGCACCCGTGACTCTCGCGGCTTCTTTGTGTACCACCGGACTCGCGGCAGCCTTGGCATAGGCCGCATCATCCGGGGCGAGCGCCTTTACCACTTGGGGATCACGAATTAGATCAAAGCGAGAATTGCGAATGAGCAATTGATATAACTTCTCATCTAATTTTGGCGCCATCACGCCACTAAGATCATCGACGGACGGAAACATGAAAGTTTTCTTCATGCGGATAGCTTGATCGGCGCTGTTCGCGACCGGCTTATTTCCCGTAGTGGTAGATTCATACACCACTCCGTTAATTTTTGTGGACTGTCCGTTCGCGGTGGGCGCAAGGGCCAAAATGGATACGAAAACAGAGGCGGATAATCTCCGCTTAGAGCCGAGCATCGAGCTTCTCTTCGAAAATTTTCACGAGCATTTTCAGTTCGGAAATTTGC
>CAYZLH010000379.1:0-3260 GCA_964478795.1 uncultured Bdellovibrionales bacterium
AGCTGTTTATGCCCTTTTTTATTCACCGCTTCCCACCACTAAGAGTGAAGAACCACTTTTGTGTACGCCTCACGGTCGCGTCGTCGTGTGCCTCGCTGGAAGCTTAAATTTAAAAGTTTGGAACAGGGGATTGGGTAGAGAAAAGGTATTCCGGTTCACAAAAATGCGAGGAGCGCATTTTTGCACGTGCGAAGCACGCCCCTTCGGGCGAGGAGCAGGATGCGACGAGTGAATTCCGGTCCTCGGCACCAAACTTTCAAATTTAAGCCCCAGCTTTGTTGCATCCCGCTTTGACTGGGAAGCCTGTATCATTGGGAAACTGTTCGCGAGCTTTTGCAGGAAAAACTCTTAAGAATCTCGTCAAAGTCTGCAAGAGGAAAGCTGGGATATGGTCTCCCCATATGTCTATTTCAAGAACTCTTTGCGTGTTGCGATGAAGAAGACGAATCGATCAAATAAACGGCTATGATTTTTGCGCGAAATATTCTTGTAAGCGATTGCCGGAGCAATATTGTGTTTTTGTTTGATCGTAAGTCAAAAGAATAGTTTGGAGTGCAGACAGCGGCTCCACGACGGTTAAAAAGTCTCGGTTAGTCAACAAGCAGTTATTTCTAACTCTCTCTGGATAACAGCCTACTTGACTAAGTGAATTGGCTTCAGCTGAATAGATTTTTGATAAAGTACTCTTTGATTTTGCCCACGTGCTTGATGAGCAATTCCTAAAACTTTTTCACCCCACTCTACATCGAATAGCGAATAGTTCAGCGCGCCGCTTGCACCAAGTAACTTTCTTGGGTTCGGGAAATCTTTCCAGGCGTCTGGAAACACGGTTGCATGGATGCCAGAAGATGTGAATTCGTATGTCTCATATTTGGCGAATGGCCGTACTTTCATTGTTTCATTTAGGTGTCGATCTCCCGACAAAAATATGAGGAACGAGCGCTTCTTTTGCTTTTTGGCTTTACTGAATGCAGTATTCAATTTGCCTAAAAAACTTCTGAAATTTATTGGATGGTTTCCCTCAAAAGATTCGAATGGATGATAGGCACCAAACCACTGATCCCCAGATACGAGCCAGGTAGCGCCGCTATGATTTGCAATCAGACCCAAGGCCCAGTCTTCTTGTACTCTGCCAAAATGACTGCTGTCGGGGTTGGTTGTCTGACTGTCATATTTTTTACATAAATCATGATTTCTCTTATAGCAAACAGCTGGTTTTTCATTTGGTGAGCGGAACGAGCGATCATCGAACAGAACAAACAAGTGATTGGCAAATTTTACCGCCTTTGCTACCCCTGGTCCCTCCAAAATAGTTTTTGCATCAGCGATGTATGGAAAAAATGCTTCCATGATTTCACGTGACTGATTGACGTAGGGATAGGAAAAATTACCGTCATTCATGCCGAAATCATGGTCGTCCCAGACTGACAGGAAAGGGATAAGTTTTTTTTCGCGAAAGATTTGAAGGGAACTTCGCGTTTCCGCGTATCGATCCCATAGCGTTTCTGGAGTTACAAATTTCCCTAGATTTTGACCATTTCTCCAATCTCCATAAACGTTATCGCCAATTGCAAAAATCACGTCGGGGTTTTGGGCGCTCAGATCATGCCACATTTCCCGTTGTTCAGTTTGGTAGCGGTCATCAGAGCAAGAGGTCACGACAAATTTAATTGGAGAAATTTTTTGCGAAAAGCTTTGAATTTCCCGGTGATCTATTAGGTGTCCCATGGCGTCAGTAACAACTACTTCCCTAGTTGTGCCCACAGGTATCGAGGGAATGTAGACGTGATCAACTCTAAAATTGCTATGATCTCGAGAGACCGATTTTATTATTGCCAGTTTTGTCAGTTTTAGATTCTCTCGATCTAGGAGGAACCAATTGCCGCTAAAATTCTTATCCACGAGGGCTGCGAGAATGCCTCTTTCGCCGGGTGCCATTCCGCGGACGATCGGAATAGCGCCATGGGGTATAACTTCCTCTTTGCCCAGCAGAAAGCAAGATCCGCTATCTTCCATATCGCACTGTCGTTCTAATGAGTTTTTGTCAATTGCTTTTTGCTCATCAAACTGAACTAAAAAGCCTTGAGTAGTGGCCGCACACGAAAAGAAGTGAATTACGATCAGAGAAATGCAGGTGAGCTTAAACTTTTTCTTCATCAGGAAATCGTGCGGGAAAACGGAAAATTATTCAATTGCTCTCAGTATAAATTTCCGACGATGAGTCGGGGATCAAGATAGATTTTTAAGGCATTATCTAGGTCTTCTTCGCTCACTACTCCTGGCATATCGCATTTTTCAGGCATTTTAATAGAAACTTGAAAGTGCAAATGAGGATTCCATCCCCCGTTTTCCGCTTTATCCCCCACCCAGGCAAACACCTCTCCTCTGGTTAATGGTTTTCCGGGAAAGATTCCATCTAATGACCGTTTGGCCAAGTGACCAAATAGGCAGTATAGCGTCTGACCAAGGGCTAGGTGCTTGGTAATAACAGTGTATCCGTAGTCCCCGGGCAGGTCGTTGTAGGTAAAGGAAAAAATAGTGCCATCGGTAAAGGCGGAGATTGGGGTACCAATCGGAGCCCCAATGTCAATTCCCATATGGATGTTTCGTTGGGTCTTAGTGTACTGCTCTTGCTTGTACATATTGGGTCTGCGCTCCAGAAACTTCCCCACGCCAAAAGGTGAGCGTAATGTCCGATTGGGATTGTAGTCTTTTGAGAAATCGTAAACTTCATAGTCTGTCGGTAGTTGGATTACTGGATGAAAAGATTCGTTTTTCATGGGTAAGGTTTATCACAGGTGGTTTTATAGCCAACTTATAAAATCAGGTTCCGGCGTTGATCAGCGAGAATTGCGTGAAAAATTGAAATCTACAATGAGGTTTTGGGCAATCATTTGCTAGAATTGATTAGAGAGTGAATAGGATTTTCGCTCGTGAAATGCATGGAGGCAGCTTGGCTTCAAATTTTTTCATCTACCTACCATTTCTTGCCATGTTACTTGCCGCAACTTCGCTTTTGGAGCGGAGGCGGACCACAAGAAAGAAAATAAATTCGACTGGGGAAACGATTCCTCTCGCAAAATTTGCCGAGAGATTGTTCGAAAAAGAATTTCATGGCAATGATCCCCAAAGTCGCATAGAGGATGCCCTGAATTTGGTTTTGACAAAGTTTCAGGCTGGTTTTGTCGTAGTGCGGTCGCATTAAGAAAATGAAGGGTTGAGGATTATTGCCCAAAAGCGAATGGGAAAAGGTGACTATC
>CAYZLH010000380.1:0-3257 GCA_964478795.1 uncultured Bdellovibrionales bacterium
CTGGAGAGTTTAGCTTTCGGGCCTTTCGTAACGGTAAGCTTAGCCTAGACCAAGCGGAAGCGGTGACCGATCTCATTCACAGTCAAAGTGAGGAGAGTGCCCGCCGCGCCCTGGGCCAGTTGATTGGCGTGGGTAAATCTCAACTAGAAGAGTTGAAGAAGTTTTTAGTGGATCGCTTGGCGGAAGTAGAAATCGACATCGATTTTTCCGATCAAGGACTCTCCCAACTGAATTACGATTTGTGGAAAGAAAAGCTTCAAACTTGGGTAGATAGAATTGAAAAAATTCGTGAAGAGTTCACTAAGTCTCAGCCACTGCGCGATGGGATCCGACTAGCGATTGTGGGAGCGCCCAATAGCTGAAAATCCTCCATTTTTAATCGTTTGTTAGGCGAAGAGCGAAGCATTGTGAGCGAGATCGAAGGCACCACGAGAGATGTGGTCCGCGAGGCACTGTTATTAAAGGGAATATTGTTTCGCCTGTCTGACACCGCGGGAATACGTTCCACGGGAGATGTAATTGAAACCAAGGGAATTGAGCGTTCCTTTGGTGAGGTGCAAACCTCACAGGCGGTGTTGTGGGTATTGGATGGAGCCGTTGAAGAGGGTGCCCAGATTGAAAAACGCTGGTCTGAGCTTTCCAAAAATTTGCCCGAATCCGCCAAAGTTTGCGTGGTTTGGAACAAATGTGATGAAAATCCCCGAGTTTCCGCTGTAGTAACGGCGTTTTTGGCCACCAAGGATTTTCCAGTTGTAAATTGTTCGGCCCGGACCGGGCAGGGTATCGCCAGTCTAATTGATGCCCTAACGGGCCAGTTCGCCCTCGCTGAACTGGGCGGACAAGATTTCTTCCTTAGCAGATGGCGCCATTTTGAGGTATTAGGTGGTGCGTCAGAAGCGGTTAGGGCAGCAGTTTCCAAGGTAGAAAGCGGGGAAAAGTACCCGGATCTATTGGCCATCGACCTGCGCACAGCTCTGAGCAAGGTGGGAGAGATTACAGGAGAGGTTCATTCGGAAGATCTCCTGAATCATATTTTCGCTGAGTTTTGCATCGGTAAATAAAGATGAAAGAAATGTTTGATGTAGTTGTGATTGGCGCTGGACACGCGGGCTGCGAAGCTGCGCTGGCGTCTGCTCGTATGGGCGCAAAAACGCTATTGCTCACGATGAACAACGATCGAATTGCTTACATGAGCTGCAATCCTGCCATCGGTGGACAGGCCAAAGGTCAGCTGGCCCGCGAAGTGGATGCCCTCGGTGGAGAAATGGGAATTAACACCGACAAGAGCGCCCTTCAGTACAAGCGCTTGAATTCTTCCAAGGGGCCCGCCGTTCGCTCCTCGCGCGCTCAATGCGATAAAGTTTTTTATTCTTTGCGAATGAAGGAAACCGTTGAGACTCAAGCGAATCTGACGGTGGCTCAGCGAGAAGTTTCCGATTTTTTAGTGAAAGAAAATCGCTGCTACGGCGTGAAAACGCAATTTGGCGAAGAAATTTTATCCAAGACCGTGGTCTTGACCGCCGGCACTTTCATGAAATCGGTCATGCATTGTGGAGAAAGTCAGATTGAAGGCGGCCGATCGGGCGATACCAGTGCCAATCGCATTTCGGAGAGCCTAAAATCTTTGGGCTTTAGTCTAGTTCGTTTGAAGACTGGTACCCCAGCGAGGCTGAAAAAGGGTTCCATCGATTTTTTCGTGTTAGAACCGGAGTGGGGCGACAAAAATCCCGTGCCCTTTTCCTTCTATGGGATCCCTAATCCTTACCCTTTATTGCCGCAAATGCCCTGTTTTTTAACGTATACCAACGCCAAAACGCATGAAATCATTGGGGAATCTAAGGATTTGTCACCCATGTTCACAGGGCGGATCACGGGGCGGGGGCCTAGATATTGCCCCTCTATCGAAGATAAGGTTTTCCGCTTCGCTGATAAGGATAGACACCAGATTTTCTTAGAACCTGAGAGCCAATTTTCCCAAGAAATCTACGCTAATGGGCTTTCCACCAGCCTACCCGTTTCCGTTCAGGAAAAATTCTTGCGTACTATCAAGGGCTTAGAGCGGGTTGAAATTGCGCGTCCGGGCTATGCGGTGGAGTATGATGCGTTGAACCCCATGGTTCTCACTCATCGATTAAACAGCAAGGATATCAATGGGTTATATTTTGCTGGTCAGGTAAATGGCACGAGTGGATATGAGGAAGCTGCGGCCCAGGGCCTGATGGCAGGGGTGAATGCAGCACTAGAAAGCTTGGGTAAAGAGCCTTTTGTTCTACTTCGGTCAGAAGCCTATATTGGTGTTTTAATTGATGATTTGGTTACCAGAGGGGTGGATGAACCCTACCGCATGTTTACTTCCAGATGTGAGTATCGCCTGTTATTACGGGAAGATAATGCCGATTCGCGCTTGGCGGAAAAAGGGAAGATTTTAGGGCTATTGGGTGCCGAAAAGTGGGAGTTTTTCCAAAGGAAACAGGTTGAGTTGGTGCGACTCGAGGAAGAGTTGCGCACTTCGTATTTGTATCCTAAGGCCTATGAAGAGAATCCCGAAAAATATGCTGATGTAGGCGAAATTCGCGACCGTCTTTCTCTGCGCGATCTTTTGAAGCGTCCGGAGTGGTCGGTGGCTCGGCTGAGGGAGTCTGGGTATTTTTCCCACGTGTTTTCTGATTCCCTTGATCCCTGGGCCCATCGTTATGTGGAGGAGGCCGCAGAGGTTTCTGTGAAGTATGAGGGTTATATAAAGAGAGAGCTAGAACTTATGGCCAAGGTGAAAAGCCACGAAGAAAAGCGGATTCCCCTAAGCTTTGATTTTGGTCAGGTCTCTGGTTTGTCGATTGAGGTCGTCGAACGGCTAAAACGCGTGCGTCCGGAAACCTTAGGTCAGGCCATGCGAATTCCCGGCATTACTCCTGCAGCCGGAGCCCTTTTATTTGTGCATCTTGAAAAGCCCACCACGAATACGGTGCTTCAGTGAGCTCTCGCCTATGGCAGGATGGATTTTCATTCCTTGAGGAGAATGGGGTTCCTTTTTCTCCCGAGGCCCGGGTGGCTTTGGAGTCTCAATGTGATCGTTTTCTTTCGATTCTTTTAAAAAAGAACGAAGTGTTGAATCTTACCGCCATTCGATCCCCAGAGGAGGCCTTTTGGAAACACCTCGTGGATTCTTTTCTTTTGCTTTCTTTTGAGCCCATGGAAGGAATTCTCGACTGGGGCACGGGGGGCGGAATTCCGGGTATACCCTATTTATTGGCGAAAAG
>CAYZLH010000381.1:0-3242 GCA_964478795.1 uncultured Bdellovibrionales bacterium
CGATAAATTCCAGCCGGACTCACTCTTAAATTTTGCCGCTGAAAGTCATGTGGACCGGTCGATATCCGATCCTTTGGTTTTTGTGGAGACTAACGTAAAGGGCACGGCAAATTTGCTCCATCATTCGTTGCAATACTGGGAAAAGAAAAAAAACTTCCGTTACCTGCAAGTTTCCACGGATGAGGTTTATGGATCCTTGGGGCCCACGGGCAAGTTTGTAGAAAATACGCCGTTGGATCCTAGTTCGCCCTACTCCTCCTCTAAAGCTGGCGGTGATTTGCTCGTAAAGGCTTGGCATCATACTTACGGCTTACCCACAATTATCACGCGTTGCTCGAATAACTACGGCCCCTATCAGTTCCCAGAAAAATTAATTCCGCACATGATTCATTGCGCGTTGAATAGAAAGCCATTGCCTGTTTATGGGGACGGAAAAAACGTTCGCGATTGGATCTTTGTGCAGGATCATTGCGAGGGTATTTTCCTCGCTTTAGAAAAAGGAAAAGCTGGGTCAGTGTATTGCTTTGGCGGAGAATCGGAAATTCAGAATATCGACCTGGTAAAGACTTTATGCAAAATTTTGGATGAATTGCGTCCTGCCAACCATTCTTACGAAAAGCAAATTGCTTTCGTGAAGGATCGGCTGGGCCATGATCGACGTTACGCGATTGAAAATGCTTTTTCTCGCCAAGAGTTAGGATTCCACCCAAAGGTCAAATTTGCTGAGGGACTAAAATTGACAATTGAATGGTATTTGCAAAATGAGCCGTGGTGCGCCACCGTGCTTGGAAAGTAGGAGTGAAACATGAGAGGTATTGTATTAGCAGGCGGAGCCGGAACTAGGCTCTATCCATTGACCTCGGCAATTAGTAAACAGCTTTTACCGGTCTACAATAAACCAGCTATCTACTATCCAATCTCAATTTTAATGATGGCGGGAATCCGAGAGATTTTAATTATCTCTACCCCCCGTGATCTACCCTTGATCCAAAACCTCTTGGGCGATGGCTCGCGGCTTGGTGTGGAGTTTTCTTATCAGGAACAAGCCAAGCCAGAAGGAATTGCCCAGGCGTTTATTATTGGCGAAAAGTTTTTAAATAACGGTCCCTGTTCCTTAATTTTGGGCGACAATATTTTCTACGGACGAAATTTGGTGGAGCAATTAGAGAAGAGCGCACAATTAAAATCTGGCGCGGAAATCTTTGCCTATCCTGTGCACGATCCTGAGAGATATGGCGTGATTGAATTTTCGCAAGATGGCAAAGCGTTGAGCATTGAAGAAAAACCGGCCAAGCCAAAATCTCCCTATGCGGTTACCGGTCTTTACTTTTACGACGCCAATGTGGTGCAAATTGCCAAATCTTTGAAATCCTCGAATCGAGGCGAATTAGAAATCACCGATGTGAACAAAAAATACTTAGAACAAGGGAATCTGAGTGTTAACTCCATCGGCCGAGGTGCTGCTTGGCTCGACACAGGAACCTTTGACTCCTTGCTTTCATCATCCGTATTTGTGCAAACCATTGAGCAACGAACCGGATTAATGGTGGGCTGCCTAGAAGAAATTGCCTTTGAAAAGAAGTTCATTGGTCGTTCCGAGCTAGAACAGTCGGCTGAACTTTTTGCTAAAAGTGAGTACGGAGCCTACTTAAAGAGAATTTTGAATGGGGAAGTTTTCTGATGTGGGAAAAGACTCCACTAGATGGCGTTTGGTTGCATACGCCGAAGGTATTTCCCGATAACCGTGGCTTTTTCCTCGAACGCTTCCGATTGGAAATGCATCCCAATATTCCAAAGCTATTTCCGCAGATAAACCAGTCCCGTTCCTTGCCAAAAGTGTTACGTGGCCTGCATATCCAGATGAATCCGATGCAGGGAAAATTTATTTCGGTTGTCCGCGGGAAAATATGGGATGTAGCCGTGGATCTACGAAAGAATTCTAGCACTTTTGGCCAGTCCTATTCCGTCGAGCTCGATGATGAAAAGAATCAGATGTTGTGGATTCCAGAGGGCTTCGCCCACGGCTTCTGTGTACTTGGCGAAGAAATGGCCGATGTGGTTTATTTTACTTCAGCCATTTATACTCCGTCTACTGACCGAGGCATTCATTGGCAGGATCCTGAGCTTAATATTTCAGACAAGGATCAACAGCTTCCCAAATTGGCTGATTTTGTAAAGGCCAACGCAAATCTTCTGTAGATACCCTGACGACACTATTCTTTTATAAGTAGCTCGTATTGAATTTTTAGTTTTTTCGTTAGATGTTCGATGGAAAATTCACTTTTCATTTTTTGAATGGCCCGAAGGCTAATTTTTTCCCAGCGTTTTACATCCATAAGCAACTCAACACTTTTGATTACGTCTTCATTGGACTCTACCAAAAAACCAGTTTGCTCATGCTCAATCAATTCAGGAATTCCGCCAACCTTAGTCCCAATCGCTGGTACCCCGGAAAATCCGGCTTCGATAATTACAGTAGGCAACGGATCTTGCTTACTTAACACTAAAATCACATCGAGCTCGGCATACTGTTCCTTCATATCTGAGCGCCTGCCCAGAAATTTGACCGCATATTTAGCCAGAGCATTTTGAATTGATTTAGCAAACCCAGGATCTGAAAGCCCTTCACCAATCACAAAGAACTTCACATTGCCGTGCATTTCCGACAACTCTCGCACAATCCCTTCCCAACGATCCGCTCCTTTTCGTTCAGAAATTTCACCAACCATCCCGATGCGAAAGGGATCATTGGATTGCCTTGCCTTTTTGCTTTTCCATTCACTCGCTCGAAATCCATTGTATAGAGTTTTTACGTGAGAGATTCCGATTCGGTGTAACTCTGCTCGTGAAGCATTCGAAGGCACCAAGATTTGGTCGGCCCGACTAGCCAAGGCCTTTAGCCAAATATTGTTATCAAACCTCATGGGTAAGATATCGTGGTGATGCCAAACTATGGGCCGCTTTTTGGGAAAAAACAAAAAGTACGCCATCGCCTTCAAGCTAGTAACGTGTATCAAATCGATTTTTTCCCGTTCAACAAGCTCAGAAATTTCCTGATAAGTCTTCCAGAAAACACGGGGGATTTTCCAAAGTTGACATGGGTCGCGATTAAATTGTTCACTGGAAACTGAATGAGCCTTCGCCACACTTTTGGCCACATCTAGATAGGGTCCATTGGGAGCGGCAAAATGAACCTCGACACCCAAACTTGCCAATTCGCGCATGAACGAAAGCGAGCATAT
>CAYZLH010000382.1:0-239 GCA_964478795.1 uncultured Bdellovibrionales bacterium
TCGCTCTCCACGAATTTGAAGCGTGGCTGTTCGCTGATATAGAGGCCACTGCCGCTGTCATCCCCGCACGGGAAAAAGCGCACGAGCTACAGGCGCAGGTGGCGGGAATCGCGCCTGAGGAAATCAATGACGGAGCAACCACCGCACCCTCGAAGCGCTTGTTGAAGGCTTTTCCATCCTTTAGGAAAAGGGTGCACGGTCCCGTCGCCGCGAAGAGGATTGGACTGGAGGTCATCCGC
>CAYZLH010000382.1:249-3235 GCA_964478795.1 uncultured Bdellovibrionales bacterium
TCGAAGTGCCCGCATTTCGATGAGTGGCTGAGGCGATTGGAGGGCTTTGTCAACGCGTGACGAGGCGGCCTAACCTTAACATCAAATAAGAGCATCAATGCCGGAACTGGTAACCATAGATCGTGCTGAGGATGCTCTTCAGTATTTGAGGCTTTCAAACAAACACTGGCAGGTGGCGCATGCAATCACAGCAAGTCATACTTGGATTTTTCGAGGCCAAGGGGACGCGAGGTGGGGCTTGGTTCCTGCATCTCTGAGGAGTTTCCACGAACCTATCGGGACATATAGCCTTCCTTTGCCGTGGGCGGCGCTTGCGAGAGAGTTCAGCTCAACGACAAGTTTCCTGAAATTTGCCGATGAACTTGGGCTGACGCATATCAAGCCGAGCGAATTCAATGGCTTTTACAAATGTTTAAAAACCTTTGTAGAGGGCGGATCTGGCGCTCCTCCCGTTTTGAGCGAAGAATTGCTGGACGCATTCGCCCTCGCGCAACACCATGGAATCAAGACCCGACTGCTTGATTGGACTGCATCACCTCTTGCGGCTTTGTTCTTTGCGGCAAAAGACTCGTTCGAAGCAAGTGATGATAGGACGCATTTTGCTGTTTGGGCGGTCCCGAGGTTCCATAGCGGTCAGTCAAGAGTCAAAGTGTTTCGCCCGTCATTGACTTCGAACGCATATGCTAGGAATCAGCGCGGCTACCTGACATATGACAACGAGGCTGATTTGCATTACGAGTCGGATGTTGGATGGCCGTCGCAGGATAGTGTAATGGATCAAGCCCACCAACCTCTGCATGGGAAATGGCCAGGGTTGCGCAAAATCGAGATTCCCAAGGCTGAGGCAGGTGAATTACTGAGTCTTCTGTTTAATGAAGATTATTCTCTGGCTCACTTGATGCCTACTCTCGACAACGTAGTAAAAACCATGAGTTTTCTTCGGAAGTTGCACCCGTTTCAAATGCACCGTGTCTGCAAAATTTTAGGCATTCCAGAGATTTCCAAAGTTAAAGACGAATGAACGAAACAGTGCCTCTTGGGGTGGAAATCTTAGTGTGGGTGGGTGCGGTGCAGCAAGGGCAAGGAATGGTTCTAACCGGAAATTTGGAGCGGGCCATCCAGATGTTTCTGGGTGTCATTATATTTTTTCTTTTTGAATGAATAATAGCAATATCCGCTTAGTGAGGAGCAGGCCATTTTTTGCAGTTGGGCTTTTTGCGGAACGAATTGCTGAATCCAGGATGTTTCGCAAAATTGTAGGCCCCAGCTCCTTGGCAATGGGAACCAATATTGGTAGCATGATTTCACGAATCATAACGCCAATGCGCCCACTTGTGCTGTCCAATATATGAGTCACCTCATTTTGAGTGATTACTTTCTCAACTTCTGCTGACGGGCCGTCTTTGGTGACCGTGTTCTTCTTGGCAGAAACTTTTTTTGAGGCCTTCTTGGATGTTGGCTTTGCAGTCTTTTTGGTTGGAGGGGAGGGTTTTGAAACTGGCTTTTCTTTAGCTTTTTGTGGAGTTTTTTTGGGTTCTTTTTTAGCACTCATGATGAATCTATTGTTTGGATTGATTTCTCTGTGGAACTTATTCTTACACCTGCCCCAAGCCTCGCAGCGTCTCGATGATTCCTTCGATTTGTTCGGTGCGTTTTTGGTTTTTGCGGCCGAAATGGGTGGAGAGTTGTTCGGGGGTGGCGGTGGGGGATTGGGCGAGGAGCTGGCGGATGAGGGTGACTTGGGCGGGGAGCCGGTCCGGCCATGCCGGAGTTTTCAGATTCAAGTTTTCAGTGTTCAGGGAAGAAGGCGATTCGGTGCCGGGGAGGGGGGATTGGGTGGCTTGGGGGGTGGTGGCAGTGGGGTTTTGGTATTCCGGGCGGAGGTAGCGGATGAGGCCGTGTTTTTCTTCGGCGGCGCGCTCGTGGTTGAGGGCGACGAGGCGGGTGAGGAGTTCGTCTTGGTAAAAACTGAAATTGGAAGTGAGCGGATGCGCAGATTCATTCGCTAGCGACGGTCGCAGACCGACGCTACAGTGCGTTGCATTCGCGGCTAGGTCGGACCAGCCGTAGGCTTCCAAGACCGCTTCATCGAGTTCGTCGTGGATCTGGCGGAGGAGCGTGACGAGGCCTTGGTCGTGGATTTGCTTGTCCTTGGCGGTGAGTGGTTCGTCGGCACGGAGTTTTTCGAGGACGTTGTAGATGCCTGTTAGTGTGAGGCCGGGGTGGAGTTCCTGCTGGCGCTTGCGGTGCGCGTCCAAGCGCTCGCCGAGATCGCGGATGCGTTGCTTGAGTTCGCCTTCTTCCAGCGCGGGGAATGGAAAGGGGTCGAATACGATTGCAGGCTTCCAGCGAGGTCTATCTTCTAAGCGGGGAGACACAGCATCTAACCAAACTTGATGCACGGTTGAGCTTAGGACCGCCAAAACAAACGCATCATCCGAAGGAATGGCGTAAACTCCCACGTCCGGCAGTGTATTTGCGTCAATGAAAATAAAAGGCTTGTGCTTTGATGTGTCAGGCGTGCCAATAAATCGTGACAAATTTTCCAGGGCGGATCTGAGCTTTGGGGCATTTTCGCCATACAGCCACCACTTCTCTCTCCGCGTTTGGCGTTTGTTTTGATCGCGAACTGGTTTTACTCGGGTGATGACTCTTTGGAAAAGTTCGGGATACTTTAGAAGTGCCTCAGCTTCGGGGAGACCGAAGAAATCAATTAGTCATCTTTCTTCCGGAACTTGAACCACATCCCTTCCGCAGATGTAGGCCTTAACGGCAGGTGGTAGATTTGTTGCATCTATCTTTAAATCATTGAGATCGTCTTTGTTCAGGATGAATCCAGATCCAAGTGGAATAACGCCCTGGAATGACATGTTTTTATTACCATTGAGAGGCTGCAAGCTGCTGATGTCAGCTCCTATCGTAAGGGATGGTGAAATTGATCCAGTTGAATATGAAAGTTCTACGTCTGAATGCCCCTCGGGAGATT
>CAYZLH010000383.1:0-416 GCA_964478795.1 uncultured Bdellovibrionales bacterium
TCCGTCATCCCGCCGTCATCATCATGACGGTGCCGCTCGCGGTGACGGGAGCGTTGATCGGCTTGTGGATCACAGGCAGCACCATCAACGTGTTCAGTCAGATCGGTTGCGTGATGCTGATGGGACTGGCCACCAAAAACTCCATTCTGCTCATCGACTACGCCGTGGAAAAATCAAAGTCCGGAATGGACCGCGCCAGCTCCCTGATTGCCGCCGGAGAAACACGACTGCGGCCGATTCTGATGACGAGTCTCGCGCTCATTGCCGGAATGATTCCTGTAGCCATCGGTTTGAACGAGGCATCGAAGCAGCGCACGAGCTTAGGTATCGTAGTGATCGGCGGCACGATTAGCTCCACCTTACTCACGCTGGTAGTAATTCCCGCAGCCCATATGTTTGTGGATCGATTCCAAGAC
>CAYZLH010000383.1:426-3231 GCA_964478795.1 uncultured Bdellovibrionales bacterium
TGGCCACGATGAGACGTTGATCTAGTTGTAGTAAGGCAGCCGCTTTTCTAGTTAGACCTAGCTTCCTAAGTCCCGCAATACACGGTCCCGGGTGCTTGCCGGTTTGCCTGATGTCCTATGTATTTAGCGCAGGCAAATGCCGATACGTACCAGATGAAGTGGGCATTTTTCCTTGTAGTCTTTTTGGTCCTCGCTGGCGCGAATTCTTTCGCGGTCAGCCCCGAGGTTCAAAAGTATCTCTACTATGAAACCAAGGGAAATGCGGCAGCCAAGCGTGATACAGCAAAGATCATGATCAAGCACTTAGAAATTCCGTTGAGCGCCATCGAAACTGATTTTTCTTCGCGTTTTCCCGACGAAATTCGGCAATCGTTGATATTTGAGAAAAATGGCGAAAAATATGTTCGTTGGATCATTAATCCGGAAGACACAAAATGGAAAAATGAACTGATTAAATATTTGAAAGGAAAAAAACTTTCTACCAAGGAATACGAACACTTTGAAGCTTATCAAACAGCGTCGAGATCTTACGTGGTTCACGATCCTAAGTCAAAGGCCACCTTTTCGCTAAAAGTCTCCACGAACGTAACAGGAGGAAACTGGCGCGATAAAAAACAAACCATGGCGGATTCCTTTGAAACCAGAATCGCCACTGATTACATCCAGAATATTCATAAAAATAATCCGTTCGAAAATTTTAAAATGCTCGATGAGCCCGCGGCCTTTGGAATCAAAGAAATAGATCAGGGCATGATGGTGCGAAGTTTACATGAGCTTCCTCAAGGAGAGTTCATTTACTTACCGGGCTTCTCCGCTGTGCACGAAAAAATTGGTAAAGATATTGCCAAGGCCAACGGTGCCACCGATGTGGCAAAATTTTGGAATGACAACTACAACAAGCTACTAGCCCGCTCGCTTGCGGAATTGGCGGCAAAGGCGGGTGTGAGTTACGATTCTCCCCACTCACAAAATTTTTTAATCGAGTTAGATCGAAATCTTCGCCCCACGGGAAAGCTAATTTTAAAAGATATGGGCGATATCTATCTAAATGAAAAGATGGTCAAAGCCTTTGGTGGCGAGGCTTTACTGAACGCCTTTCCTGAGCAAAATAAGTTTGCCGACGAATTAAAGGCAAAGGTAGGAATTTTGCACGGGAATAAAGTGCCGTCTTGGTTACCTGACGAAAAATATGTGGAATGGGGAAATGATTTTTACAAAGAGTATGACAAAGAGTTAATGAAACACACGGGAGTTTCGCGAGCTGATATTCCGCGCGATTGGCATCGGCAATACTATCCGCAAAATATGTATTTTGATAAAACTGTGGAGACGAAATCCGAGGCCTGGAAAAAATACATAGCGAAAACTGCCCGCAGACTCAAAGCATCAGCTCAGTATTCTGGAAATGAAAAATTGATAGAATGTAAAAGATCGTTTGCGCAAATTCACTGACGAAAATTCATAAAAATAGAGAAAATGAAGATTGGCAGTCGTATTCGTATTCGGAACGACCAAAATAATCAAAACCGCTAAACCCTTCGTGTTTTCGTGGGAGAAGTATCCTGATAGGCCCGCTTAGCGCGAGTTCTTGCGTAGGCTTCGCTGTCCTGCGATTTTTCTTGAGCGACTTTGGTTTGGGAATTCGCCCCCATTTATGCAAATTAGGGAAGCGCAAATGCAAGCAAAGATTGGTCTTTATAGATCGATTCCCAGTTGAAAGTTCTTTTTACCCGGGGAAAAACTGGCTACCTTAAATGCATTGCGATCGCCGTCTTGGGAACATTTTACCATCACGTAGTTTCTACTCCCCTCGCCTAGAATCCGCCGAGGATTAGGAATGATATGAGGAAACCCAGGAAAGGAAGAGGAGTGAATCGAGCTCGAGGTAACTTCAAATGTTTCATAGCCCAAGAGTTCTGGCTCCAAACGAGAAACTTCTGAATAGTGCACATCACCCGAAGCAAAAATTACTCTCCGTTTGGTGTTTCGCAAGCCACGCACAAATCCCGCCAATTGTTCAGGATGATCACCGGCTACCGACTCCTTCCACACCACATGCGGAAAAAATTGACTGCCATTCATTAACCAAGTCGTGCCACGATGTTCTTGCACTTTTCGTAGGCACCATTGCTCTTGACTCTTACCCCAATGCGCATGGGGATCTTTAGATCCGCTCGGCAGACGAAAGCTACGATCGTCTAGCAAAATTACTCGTTGCTCACGGAGCGAAATGCAGCTCGCTATTCCCGGTCCACGTTGCAGGTAGCGGCAGTAATTCGGATCCATGGGAAAGTACGTTTGAAAGTTTCGCTGCGTTTCTTTGATATAGGGATATTCACGCGAGTTCGTATCGTTTAAGCCAAAATCATGGTCGTCCCACACGGCAAAAATTGGGATCAATCGTGGTAAATGATAAATTTCCAATGTCTCTCGGGCCTCGGCAAATCGGCGCCAAAGAGTTTCCGGTCGTGCCTCACCAGCGACTTTCACCTCATTGTCGCAATAGGTGGAATCACCGATAAAAAATAAAATATCGGGTCGCTTTTCCGCGAGATCTAGCCAAATGTTCGCGTTGTGGTGGGCATCGTGCATGCAGGAGCAAATGCCAAACTTGAGCTCCCCATCATTCGCTAGGGTTTGAAAAGTTCTTTGATCAAGAAGTTTGCCGCGCTCATCAAATACTTTTAGTAACATATCTTCATTGGGGCGGAGATTGGCGTAAAACACCTGAGTCACGGAAGTTTTTTGGCCTTTAAACGAGAGGGTTTTCGTCAGATCGGCAGCTATTCGCGATCCGCGGGTAGA
>CAYZLH010000384.1:0-3207 GCA_964478795.1 uncultured Bdellovibrionales bacterium
ATAGAGTTCTGTGGGAGGAACATTATCAAATATTCTTACTAGCTAGTTTTCTGACGTTTATTTTAGATCTCGTTTTACGAGTAACAATTTTTCGGATTCTCCCGGGGTAAACATGGAAGACTTTCAATTTCAAGATCCCTGGTTTCTCCTTCTGCTAATTGCACTTCCCTTTATCCAAGGTGGAGTCCTACATTTGCAGAAAAAAGGGAAAGAGCGGTTATTTCAGTTCCTATCGCCAAAAAATTTAGCGGAGCTCGAACGAGAAAGATGGGTGGGCGGAACTCGGCGAAAATTTATTCTCTTCTGGGTGGGTCTGGCATTTTTCGCGATCGCACTGGCACGACCGCAAGCGAATCCAACTGTTGAGGATATTCAAGGCGCGAGTTTGGATATCTATGTCTTGCTCGATGTATCCAAGAGTATGGATGCGGAAGATTTGCCACCAAGTCGAATTAAGAAGGCGAAAAAAACAATCGAGAATCTTCTGCAACACCTTTCGGGAGATCGAATGGGCATCATCGCCTTTGCCGGATCTTCGATAATGATTTCGCCACTCACGGCCGATTATGATGTCTTAAAATTGTTCTTGAGCAATGTCGACACATCACTAATCCAGAATCAAGGCACTGACTTGGCTGGGGCATTACAAACCGCCTTTCAAGCGATGAAACGCGGAGCCGAGAAGTTTGGTGTAAATGATCGCAGCAACGTATTTCTTGTGCTCAGCGACGGGGAAGACACAATTTCAGGCTCCTATGATATCGCCGACCAAATCCGTGAAAGTGGGGGGATTATTTTTAGTATCGCCTACGGTACTGAAGCCGGCGCCTCAATTCCAATTCGAAATATTCGCGGCGAACTCTCCGGCTACAAACGCGACAAAAGAGGAAACCAGGTTGTGACCAAAGTTCAACCAGATTCTCTACGGAAGGTAGCGGAAAGCTCTGGTGGGAATTTCTATTTCAGTACTTTAGAAGAGACTGAAGTACAAGATATCTTGAATCGTTTGCAAGGCTTCCAGAGAGGAGAAGCGGCGTTACGGAAGGCCCGAATCTATCAAGAGTACTTCTACATTCCGCTGTTACTTGGAATCCTCTGTATTGTATTTTCTTTTTTTAGCGCGCGTGTAATCTTTTCGCTTTCCATATGGAAAGGCGTGTTTCGGAAAACCGCCATCATACTATTACTGGCCCCAAGCGCCTGGGCCGGACCGCTTAACTATCTATACGATGAACAAAAACGAAACTATCTCCGCAGTCAGGAACTCTCCGCGGCAGGAAAAACGGAAGAAGCCGCTCAGCAAATGAAGGAGCTGTTGGCGGAAAACCCTGACAGTGACGCGATCATGCTAAATCTCGGGATTTACAATGCCCAAGCCAAAAAACTGGAAGAAGCGGAAAAACAGTTCGAAAGAATCATTCAGAAAAGTGGCTCATTAAGAGAAGAAGCGCTTTTCAACTCCGCTGGCAACTATGCCGCTAATGGAAAAATCGATGAAGCGAGGAGAAAATACGCAGACTTGTTAGACTCTCTCGCAAAGAAACAAGACCTAAATTCCAAAGAGCTAGAGCTATTGGAAAAAACTCGGATAAATCTCGCCAAATTGCATTCTGATCCTCCCCCCCAAAATCAGCAGAAAAATCCATCGGGCGGAGGCGGAGATAGCAATAAAGATCAAAATTCAAATCAACAGAAATCTGAGGGAGAAAAAGGGAAAGACGGCGAGTCTCAACAAAAGAAAGACGAAAAAGACAAACAAGACTCTGGCAAGGATCAGAAAGATTCAGACAAACAAGATAAAGATGGATCCAAGAACCAGGGCGATAAAAAAGACAACGACCAGAAAGACGAAGGCCAATCGGACTCCGACAAAAAGGATGATTCTGATAAAGACGGGCAAGAAGACCAAAAGGAAGAAAAGAAAAATGCCCCGATGGCTGGCGGAAATCCTGATAAGAAAAAGTACTTAAAAAAGAATAATATGGCGGAGCAAGATGCCAAACGACTCCTCGAAGCCCTGAAGCAACGAGAAAGCGGGATACAAAAGAAGTTTATGCGCTTTAATGGCAAGGGCGACGAAACCTTGAGGGAAAATAATGATAAAGATTGGTAGTTTTTTCTTCATCCTTACTTTCTGCGCTCGAGTTTGGGCGTCTGATCTCATTGCTCCACCTACTGTTGTTGTTACGCCAAACCCCGTTCAGGAAAGCGAAAGTTTGCAACTGCGCATCGAAGTTGAAACGGAGCTCTCTACTGTGCTCTATCAACCCACCTTTGATTCTCCGGATTTTATTGTGATTGGTTCCGGTCCTCAGGTTTACGGAAACCCACCGGTAACCAAATATGTCTCCGGAAAACAAAAGACCACGACAAAAAGAGTTTTTGAGTTTGTGCTTTCCCCGAAAAAGTCGGGGGCGTTGTGGATTCGTAATATTCAAATCAAAGTTGGAAAAGAAAATGTGCAAACGCCAGACGTAATGGTGAAAGTCGTCGAGGATGGCAAAGGCGGAAGTTCGGCCAACAATCGACAAACACCACCGCGGTCTCCTGCTCCGTCCTTTGATGATGACGACTCCACAAATCCTGCTGCGCCTAACTACGGTCGGGGTGGCAGCGACGGACCCTCCGATGAGCCTACGAAGTTTAATAGCGACTTTACTGTGCATGCCGCCGTTTCGAAGCGCAGCGCATTTGTCGGAGAGCCCATCGTAATTGAATATTGGCTCTACGACTTTGGCGCATTACAAGAAATCGAAGTACAGAAGTGGCCTTCCTTTAATGGATTTTGGAAGGAAGATTTGGAGATCACCAATCAGTTCCGATTTGAAAGTGTATTGGTAGATAATGATTATGGACGCCGAGCATTTATTAGTCGTTACGCTCTGTATGGCTTGCGGCCTGGGAAATTTCGGCTCGATAGACTAAATATTCGGGCGGCCTACGTGAGTCGACCGGTGAGCAACGGAATTTTTCTCAGTCAGTCCAGGCGAATTGGTATGCACGGCAGTCAAGATATCGAAATTGAAGTATTGCCGCTGCCAGAAGAGGGTCGTCCCAAGAATTTTTCCGGGGCCGTTGGCGATTTTCAAATGAAATTAGAGGCCGAAAAAACCATCTTGCCTCAGCACAGCCCGGTGACGTTTACACTAACCCTAAGTGGTGAAGGAAATTTCCAGTCGATCGATAGTATTCTCATTCCATTACCTA
>CAYZLH010000385.1:0-3194 GCA_964478795.1 uncultured Bdellovibrionales bacterium
AAGTTTTAAAAAACTAACGCATGGTGTAAGCTGCGGTTTTTCGGACCCAAACTTTATAGGGAGATGCCATGCCATCTTTTGATGTGGTTTCTGAAGTGAACCTTCAAGAGCTAGACAATTGCGTGAATCAGACGAACAAAGAAATTTCGCAGCGCTATGATTTTAAAAATTCCAAAACCACAGTGGAATGGCGCGCGAAAGAAAAGGAAGTGATTATCGTTGCCGATGACGATTATAAACTTTCCGCAGCCACAGACATTTTGCAGACCAAATTGGTGAAGCGCTCGGTTCCACTAAAGAATTTGAAATATGAAACTATCGAACAGGCCAGCGGTGGGCAGGTTCGCCAAGTTATCAAAATTCAACAAGGAATCGATAAAGAAAGCGCCAAAAAAATCACGCAAGTGATTAAAGACGCAAAACTCAAAGTACAAGCGCAGATTATGGACGACCAAGTTCGCGTGAGCTCAAAAAGCATTGATGATCTTCAAGAAACAATTCGCACACTGCGCTCGTCGGCTCTCGAGGTCGACCTGCAGTTTACCAATATGAGAAACTAAATGACGACCAAAACGGCCGAAAAGAAAATAGCTGCGAAAGCAAACGTAGACCAAAATTCGGTCTACTTTGTTTCTTTAGGTTGCCCGAAAAATTTGGTCGATAGCCAGGTAATGCTCGGCCTTTTAAAGTCGAATAAATTTACGATTACGGAAACTCCAGAAGAAGCAGATACCGTAATCGTCAATACTTGTTCCTTCATTGATTCCGCCAAAAAAGAATCCATCGATACGATTTTAGAAATGGCCGAATTTAAAGAGGTCGGAAAATTAAAAAATCTAGTGGTTAGCGGTTGCATGGCCCAGCGCTACTCAAAAGACCTAGAAAAAGACATGCCCGAAGTAGATCTATTCATCGGCACCGGCGAGTATCACCGCGTGGTGGAGCTTTTGCAAAAAAAGGCACTGGGCAAGTTAAAACAAAAGTCATTCGTTGATATTCCCAAATTTATTCACACTGCCGAGACGCCGAGAATTAACACTGGTGCGTTCTATTCAGCATTTTTAAAGATCTCCGAAGGCTGCGTGCGTAATTGCTCGTTCTGCATTATCCCAAAACTCCGTGGCCACGAAGTTCGCTCTCGCACTGTGGCTTCACTGGTCGAAGAGGCCACCCGTTTAGCAAAAGACGGCGTGAAAGAGTTGAATCTTGTGGCGCAAGATTTAACCCACTTCGGTATTGAAAAAAACTACTCGGAAAATTTAGCGGACCTTTTGAAAGCATTAGTGAAAGTCGATGGCATTGAATGGATTCGACTCCATTATGCCTACCCCGACAACTTCACCGATGAGGTCATCGATTTGATGGCCACCGAAAAGAAAATTGTGAAGTATGTGGACATGCCACTCCAGCATGGCGACGATCAAGTGCTGAAGTTGATGAACCGAAAAATTCGATCCGAGCAAGTCTACTCCCTAGTTAGAAAAATGCGCGAACGCATTCCCGGTCTGGTTTTTCGAACCAATATTATCGTAGGTCACCCGGGCGAATCCGAAGAAGCGTTTCAGAACGTGAAAAAAATGCTCCAAGAATTACGTCTCGAGCATGTGGGTGTATTTAAATATTCCCTGGAAGAAGACACTCCTTCTTTCCGTTTGGCGGCAAAAATTGGTCAAGTGGAAGAAGAGATCATTCAGCGCCGCTACAATGAGCTGATGGAAATTCAGCAAGAGATCTCCTTTACGAACAACCAAAAGTTAATTGGACAAACTATCACCGCACTAGTGGAAGGTGTTTCAAAAGAGAGCGATCTATTGCTGCAGGCGCGCTGGTATGGACAAGCCCAAGAAATTGATGGCGTCATCCTAATAAACGACGGAGATGCTTCCCCTGGAGACCTAGTTACGGTTAAAATAACCGAAGCATTGCCTTACGATCTTGTTGGGGCAATCGTAAAAGGTTAATCGTAACTCATGGCCGAACTCGCAAGCTTTAAACTTTCCGACCCTGGATCCAGCGCGATTCAGGACCCAACCATGGCCGAATATCTGCGCTGCTATGACTTTCCCCAACCGCCCGCCGCTCGTTACGGCTACTTTCGCTTTGATAGCGGGCAGGAACGCGACCGTATTCAACTATTTGGGCAGGCTTGGCTACCAGAGCACGCTTTAGGTACGGTGCTATTGATCCATGGTTATTGCGAACATGCGGGAAACTACGCCCAATTGATTGATAATTTTATTAAAGAAAAGTTCGCCGTAATGACAATGGATTTGCGTGGACACGGACTCAGTGAAGGCGCCAGGGGACATCTGGAACACGAAGATTTCTATGCTGAAGACATGGAAAAATTTTCCGAGCTGTTATTTTCCCAGCTAGTTCCCTATCGCCCACTCTATATTTTTGGCCACAGTTTAGGGGGAATGATCGGACTACAGTTACTTTTGCGCGGAAAGCTTCCCGTGAAACCCTCCGCTGCCGTCATTACCAGTCCATTATTAGGATTTCCTGAATTGACCGGAAAAAATAAAGCTCTGAGTAGAATTGCGCCATTGGTTTCGGCAGTTTTTCCTAACTTGCCCATCCCTCATGGTATCGCTCCCGAGATTTTGTCCCACGATGAAGAGTACTTGGGCAGGCGAATGGAAGATCCATTAATGGGAAAATTTACTTCGCCAAAATGGTTTCTATCTGCCAAGAGTGCGGTGAGAAACCTGCAAAAGGATTCAAAAGAGTTTTTGCATCTAACCCCAACGCTTTTGCTTTTAGCGGGAGATGAAAAGGTGACAAATCTCGATGAATCGCGCAGATTTGCCTTCCAGGCCTACGGTTCCATGAAACACAAAGTAATCGAATTTCCGGGCTACTATCACGAACTAGAAAAAGAGCCGGGAGTTCGCCCGAGAATCATTAGTGAAACGATGGCGTGGCTGAGAGCTCATAAATAATTTAACGAGCTTTTTGTTCTGCTGGCAAATCCCGCCAGCTCTTCCCATCTTTTGCGCCAGGTGTGAGTTGAGTTTCTCGTACGGCACGGGCATGGCTAGCATAGTCCTTCGAAAAAATATGTGTGCCGTTATTTTTGGATACGAAGTAGAGATATTCCGATGAATCTGGCTTGAGAACCGCTTTGAGCGCGTTTAATCCCGGATTCGCAATCGGTCCAACAGGCAATCCATCAATTTGATAAGTATTGT
>CAYZLH010000386.1:0-3188 GCA_964478795.1 uncultured Bdellovibrionales bacterium
CGGAATTTCGACCAACTCGGCGAATACCTCTATTATCGTAGAAAATGGCAGCACCGCGGTGATTGCTGGATTAATAAAAAATTCGAAAAGCAGTGGACGCACCGGAGTGCCCTTTCTTTCCGACATTCCAATTCTAGGGATGTTGTTCCGATCTGATGCGAGCTCAGAAAGAAACAATGAGCTGGTTATTTTGATCACGCCCAAGATTATGGCCAACCCCAGTGAGCTGGAGAAGGCGGCTACGTTAGATGGAGAAAAGGAAATCGCCAAGAACCTAGAATCAAAGGACGAGAGCGAAACACCGAAAGAAGAATAGGCTACTTCAATGCGGCTTCAATCTCTCCGCGAATTTGCCCAATCTGCAAAAGGATTTCTTCAGCGCATTTTCCACTTTCACATTTTTTTACCACATTACAGCTTCGCTTAGCATCTAGCTCATAATCGACTTCACCATGAACATAGATCGCCTTCAATTTATGGTCTAAACCAAAAATGCCTCCACCAGAATTTCCGGTGAATCCATCGATTTCGGCCGTGGCGTTAGCTAGAAATTCGGAAGAAAATGTAATTTTCCCTTCACTCACTTTTGCGGAAAGGCCATTAGGGTAGCCAATAGTATAGATTTGTTCACCTGATTGTAGAGCAGCAAAGTCTAGGCGTACGGGATCTACGCCTTTCACTTCTCGATCTAGCTCCACAATGGCAAAGTCTTTTCCATTTAGAGAGCCATCGGAAGAGGAGCCTCCCAACCAACGTTTGCATGAATAAACATTCGCTTTTTCTGCTCGATCGGATTTTCCCTTCCAACCGAAAATCAGCGAGGTCGCATCACATTTTGCTTGATCGGGAATACAATGCCCTGCCGTTAATACAATTTTCTTCCCGATCAAAACAGAAGTGCAGCGAGCAGCGGAAAGTTGCTCAGAAAATTTTTCTCCGGGGCACAATTGCTTTTTCTCACCAAGAAGTCGGCCAGCGAGGCGGTAGGATTTTTGTTTCAGTGTTAAATTTTTTGTGGTGAATACCGCCGGCGATGCCGAAAAAACTTTTAGACGCTGCTCGTCCTTTTCCAAACTGACTTCGGATCGGCTATCTTCTCCATCAACCACTGAACTAGAGTATTGGGATGATTCATCACTCGTTTCTGGTGGCAGCGATTGGCCACAACCCAAAAATCCGAACAGGCTCAGCGATAAGGTAAAATAGAATAGAGGTCGGCTCACTTTAGACTCCAAATGGGCATAAGATCTGGTGGCAAAGGATCCAACCCAGACGTTAGCTTACGCGCTGCATTATATAGGAAGGACGGCAAACTTCCCAGAGGAAATTATCTTTTAGATTTCAAATAGTTAGATATGTATTAGAGGGTCTCTTTTAGAACTTCTTCTACGGCGGTGATTCCCGCAATGACCTTATCTATTCCATCGAGCCGCATGGAGTGGAATTGCTGCTCCCATAAGTAGGAATGGAGCGGCTCATCGACCTGACCAGCGTTGATCAACTTTCGGATTCCCGCATCGGGCGTCAGTAGTTCGAAAATTCCTACGCGGCCTTTATAGCCAATATCATTACATTGTGGGCAACCCTTCGCACGAAACACTTTGGCAGCTTCGGGTACATACTTGGCGCCTAACAAATTTCTTTCTTCTTCTGTAATGATCACAGGCTCTTTGCAGTGATCGCACAGCTTTCGCACTAAGCGTTGAGAAATTACGCCCAACAATGATGTAGAAAGCAGAAAAGGCTCAATTCCCATTTCCACCAAACGACTTAAAGTGCCCGCGGAATTATTGGTGTGCAAGGTACTAATCACCAAGTGACCCGTGAGTGATGCCCGAATGGCAATTTCAGCGGTCTCTTTATCGCGAATCTCCCCCACCATGATCACATCCGGATCTTGGCGGAGAATGGAGCGAAGTGTGGTGGAAAATTCAATCCCGGCTTTGGTATTAATCTGCACTTGATTGACACTATCAATGCGAAATTCCACTGGATCTTCAATCGTAATGATATTCGTATCTAAATCGTTAATTTCTCGAATCATTGAATAAACAGTAGTTGTTTTACCACTACCTGTAGGTCCCGTAACTAATACGATTCCATGGGGCCGATGCAACATTCGCTTTACCCCAAGCAGAATATCTGGGTTCATACCGATTTCCGCTAGGTCAGCTCGCTGGGCATTTTTATCGAGAATACGAATTACTGCTTTCTCTCCGATCACTGTGGGCAAAGTCGACACCCTGAAATCCACATCTCGCTGGCCCACTCGTTGCTGAAAGTGACCGTCTTGCGGTTGGCGCTTTTCCGCGATGTCCATTCCACCCATGATCTTGATCCTGGAAATTAACGATGGATAAATATTAATTGGAATTTGCTGTACTTCATGCAAAAGACCATCGATTCTCTGACGGATCCGAACCTTGTCGGCCTGGGGTTCAACGTGAATATCGCTCGCCTTTTTCTCTAAAGCTTGTTCAATTAATTTATTCAGCAAAGTCTCAATGGTAAATCGCTTATCTTTGCCCTCTTCATATAGATTCGCCACGTTCCCTTGAACTGGATTTCTTTGCTGGCGAAGATTCGTAGAAATAATTTCGATCATCTTCGTATCAGAAGTCGCCTGGTAATTTCGATCAATTGCCGACTTCAAAGAGCTTTCGGGAGCCACAGTGAATTGCACCTGTACTCCTTCCATCTCCTTTTCAGCGCTAAAGTTTACCACTCGTAAGGGATCATGGGTGGCCAGGGTTAAAATGTCGTTGGAAAAAGAAAGCGGTAACACATAATGTTTTTTCGCCAAAGCTTCAGGCACTTTACGAATCGCCTCTTTGTCGATCGTCACCGTATTCAAATCTACCACTTGTAAACCAAACTGCCCGGCCAAGGCTCTGGCCATATTCTCTTCGGATACCAATCCGGTGGATTGCAAAAACTTTCCTAAAATGACATTGGATTTCGCCGACTGCTCTAACGCATCTTTGAGTTGCTCGGGAGTAAGCAACTGCATCTCCACTAGGATTTCTCCTAGCCGCTTACGCTCTGTTAATTTGCGAAAATTTTTCCGTAAACCCATAGAACTCCCTTTAACTCATCGGCATTCCAGGAGAAAAAGCTGACGAGTGCAAAGTAGACAAAAACTCTTTTATTTACTCCCTCTTTACGGAATTACGGACCCAGGTAGAATT
>CAYZLH010000387.1:0-3165 GCA_964478795.1 uncultured Bdellovibrionales bacterium
TAGAGAGTACGCGCTCGAAAATCTTTTGGTCTTGCCAATACTTAAGCACGGCCTCTTCAAAGGCGGGAAATCGATACTCGGTGCCGAAATCAGGGAAAAAGCTTTGCATTCCGCGATCATACCAAAAATGAGGCTTTTCTGGTATGCATCTCCTATGAGCAAAAAGCGGGGAAAACCGGCCGATTTAGAGAGCCTATTAGAGACCTACCAGGCCTTTTTGTCGGAGCGTCAATTGAAAATGACCAATCAACGGAAGGTGATTCTTTCGGAATTCGTGAAAGCTGGCGGGCATTTATCGGCGGAGGAGCTCTTTCGCTTGGTAAAAAAGAAGGCCACAGGGGTTGGGCTAGCCTCGGTCTATCGCACGATCGGAAGTTTGGTAGAAGCGGGTATCGCCGTGGAGCGAAGGTTTTTGGATAAGACTTCCGTTTACGAGCTCGAAGAACCGGGACACCACCACGATCATTTGATTTGCATGAAGTGCCGAAAGATTTTTGAATTTGAAAATTCCGCCATTGAGGAGCAGCAAAAGAAGGTTGCCGAGGAATTAGGATTTTCTTTAAAAGACCATAAGTTAGAGCTTTATGGTTGGTGCAATCGTTCCAACTGCCCGAACCTCTAAGGTTCATTTCATTCCTGATGGCCCGCAAGCTTCCACTCAAATTTTATCAACGGGATACGGTGACTGTCGCCCGCGAACTCTTGGGCAAGCGTTTAGTCCGCGTGTATCGGGGCAAGCGACTTGCGGGAATTATTTCGGAGGTCGAGGCCTATCTTGGTGAGAAAGATTCCGCCTGCCATACCTGGAAACGGAAGAGTACAGCCCGAGTGCAACCGATGTATTATCCAGGTGGACACACTTATATTTATTTTGTTTATGGGATGCACTTCTGCTTCAACGTAGTAACTCGTGGTGCGGGCGAGCCTGAGGCCGTGCTCATCCGTGGTCTTTTTACTGACGAATTGCCGCCCACCGATGGTCCGGCTAAGCTTTGCCGAGTGCTAAAAATTGACAAAAAATTGAACGGACTGTCCTTAATTTGTAATCAGATTTTTGTGGAAGACGTGGGATATAAGCCTCCACGCATAGCGAAGGGTCCCCGAATTGGGGTAGACTATGCAAAAGAGGGTGGTGCTTGGCAATGGCCGCTCCGGTTTTGGATAGAAAGGCCGAACCAGTGAAACAGTGCACAAATTACAAAGCTTTCTGGCCCTTTTACGTAAGTCAGCATCGACAAAGAATGAATCGGCGTTTGCATTTCGTCGGAACTCTGTCCGTTCTGGTTTTGTTTATCGTGGGAATGTTTGAGCCCGTAGCCTTTGCGCTGATGCCAATCTGTGGTTACGGATTTGCCTGGCTTGGTCACTATGTTTTTGAGAAAAATCAGCCGGCCACCTTTATCTATCCCATCTACAGTTTGATCGCGGATTTTCACATGTTTGGCCTGATGTGCCTGGGACGCATGGAACGAGAAGTGGTCCGAATGCAGGTCCTTTATGCGGATCACGCGCCCTAATTTTTCCGCCTGGCTTTCCCGTCGCACTGGCCGCGGAACTTAGAACACCAGCAATATTCGTAAGTTACCTAGGCGAAATTCCACGCTTGATCCCTGACTAAATTGGTATATTATGACCGCCCTGCCAACATTTGCCTTCGTACAGCCAATGGAATACTAAGGTGTTGGAAATTCAAGGGATTTTTCCCTTGATAGTTGATTTATTTTGTCGATTTTAGTATGAACTAGGGCGAAAGAGGTTCGTTTGTTAACGCTCGAAGAAAAACTGCACTACCAATTCCGCGATCGGGCATTGCTCCAATTGGCGCTTTGCCACAAATCGTTCGCCAATGAAGGTAGAAAAAAAGGTCAGACCAAAGAGGAGTTCGTGCATTTGCATAATGAACGGCTCGAGTTTTTGGGCGATTCCGTTTTGGGATTGGTGATCTCGGATTTATTGTCCGAACATTTTTCTGATGCTGACGAAGGTAAGTTATCCAAAATGCGCTCGTCGCTGGTAAACGAAGATACCTTGGCATCGCTAGCCCGAAAGTTAGATTTAGGCGCTCATCTTTTATTGGGCAAGGGCGAAGACAGCACGCAGGGTCGGGACAAAAGTTCCATTCTTTCCTCAAGCTACGAGGCAATTCTCGGTGCGATTTATTTAGATGGCGGATTTGCGGCGGTCCATGCTACAGGCAAAGTGCATTTTGCCGAGCTGATTGCCAATGCCATGAACCTCAGCAATCAACACGATACGAAAACAATTTTGCAGGAGATTTGCCAGAGCAAATTTCGCAAATCGCCCACCTATAAAGTTGTGGCCGAGGTCGGACCCGATCACGAAAAAGAATTCGAAGTAATGGTAAAAGTTGGCGCCTTGGAAAGATTTGGCAAAGGGAAAAACAAGAAAGAGGCTGAACAAGCAGCAGCCCGATTCCTCCTTGATCATCTCTCGCAAACAGTTGAGGGAGAAAAGCATGTCTAATTTTCGTACTGGCTACGTGGCGCTTTTGGGCCGACCGAATGTGGGCAAAAGCACACTGCTAAATACTGTGTTGGGAGAAAAGTTAGTGGCAGTTTCGCCCAAGGCGCAGACTACACGGCGCAGATTTCGCGGTATTGTCACGGATGCCCAAGCGCAATTAATTTTTGTGGATACGCCTGGCTTGCATCGCGCTCCCGAAGGAAAAAAACTTAACGAATATTGTGTGGCGGAAGCTCTAGATTCTTTGAGTGATGCCGACGTTTGGGTTTATCTCGTCGATGGTAGTCGTCCCTTTCAGCCAGCCAAAGAAGGAAGCGATGAAGAGTTTATTCTTTCCACGCTAAAGCGAGCGCTAAAGGCCAATCCTAAACCCCTATATGTGGTTTTGAATAAAATGGATCTTTGGCAAACTGGCCAGGGGAAATTTACCGATCAGAAAGAATTTTCAGAAACCATGCGCGATCTTCCTGTGAAGGAAATTTTTCCGCTATCGGCGAAAAAAGGCGACGGGGTTGAGGTCTTGATGAAGGCCTTGAAAGAATCAGTGCCTGTTGGCCCTGCGCTCTATCCTGAAGATGATCTTACCGATCAGAATCTTCGCGTGGTGGCCGGTGAGTTCATTCAAGAAACACTATTTTATTTGTTGGGTGATGAGTTGCCCTATTCATGTGCCGTGGAAGT
>CAYZLH010000388.1:0-3156 GCA_964478795.1 uncultured Bdellovibrionales bacterium
GTGGAATTATTGTCCATTCACTCGTTTGGATTTTCGATCTTATCCGATCATCTCATTAAAAAAGGCACCCTCGTTACATTTACCGGTGACCAATTGAGCTCATTTTTGCCAAATTGTGAAAAGGTTATGGCCACTGTAGTGAATGCAAATTTGCAGATGATTGGACAGCGGAAAGCATACGAATTACAGATGGAAGTTGATAGCGCCCAAAAGAAAGTACTAGATGAGATTCATGACTTTTTAACTTCTAAAATTGGTGAGGACTTGAGTGGCTAAAATGCGGCTCTAACAAATCTTATTTGGAAACCTGCGTGTAAATAGATAGTTCTAGCAAATCTCCTTCAAAAACATCCTTTTCATTCCAACCCAACGCTAAATGAGAAACATCTAATAGCTCTTGAGATTCCTTCGCAAAAGGAAGAACACATTCGGTGGAAATACCTCCCGAATAGAAACAAACTTTTCCGTAGCTCCAGCTAAAACCAACTTTTACTATTTGATCGAATTCTGTCTCTTGTCCAGTGCGAATATGAAGTAGCGGGGCAGACATCACTTCACTCCAGCTGCTCCCATTTTGCCGAATCCGAAAATAGGCCTTTTGCACATTACCTTTCCGAATGAGACCCCATTCCCATTGCGTAGTGTAATTTCCCAACGAGGAAAAGATCGGACGGCGCTGGTTTTCTCTTTCCGGCTGAGAAAAAAACGACAAGGTCGCTTCAATTAATACGGATGGCAATGGAGCGGAGACCTTCGCCCCTAAATCAATGTGATAATTTTGCGGTTGATCACCAAAGAGCCGCAAATAACAACCCTCTGGCCGGTAATCCATAGGATAGTATTTTGGCAGCAGCGGGATTTCCCCTTGAGCATCAAACAAAAAATCCCCAGCCGCCGGGGGATTCATACGAAACACCGCTAATTCTGCATATTCTGGGTCGATTGGCGGTTGGGGGTCCACGGGATCCGGCGGCTGAGGAAAGTCTGTTGGAGTTGTCGGAGTACCTGAATTGGCATCATTCTCCGAGCTATCGGATTGGCCAATTGGCGCGGCCCCAATATCAATTTGCGGCAATGGAATGCTAGCGGTAACACCACCGCTGCCACCTCCGCCACTCCCGCAACTCAACAGGAGTAACGCTGTTAATAGTAAGATGAACTGAATGTTCATTTTTTCTCCCTACTATTAGAATAGCGAATAGGATTAGCCCTGATAGTGCCACAATATGGCAATTTTGTAATATTAGAGTGTCGGGACGAGTTATTTTCGCTTTGGCAGGAGCCCGACCTTCCTAACTAGGCGGCGCTCTTTTTATCCTCAGAATCGCGAATTTCCTGCAGTTCGGCGCAAGATCCAGCATAGGCCTGCTGAAAATTTTGGATTAATGACTTTAACAAATTTTCGTCCTTTGTGGTTGGCAGCTCCTCTAAGGCCAAACAGAGAGAAACTAACTCCTTCGCTCCTAGAATATGCCCGCTAGACTTTAGGCAATGGGCCTCACGGGATACTTGGGTGAAATCTTTCCGCTCCGCTGCTTCAACCATAGTTTTCACTCGGCTGGGACTTGTCTTAAGAAAGGAATCGATCGTTTCTACCAAAATATTGGGTTCCCCCTCGATTTGTAGCTCATCAAACTGCTCAAGCGAGGCCATATCAATATAGTTTTTACGATTTTTCACAAGCTGTTCCTCCAAGCAGGCCGCCAAGTCCGGCAGTTTAATTGGTTTCACTAGATAAGCATTCATTCCGAATTCCAGGCACTTTTTTTCATCGCCTTTAATGGCATTTGCTGTGAGCGCTACAATTGGGATGCGATTTGGTATTGAATCGCTCGAACGGATGATTTCGGTGGCCTGATAGCCATCCAACTCCGGCATCTGACAATCCATTAGTATTAAGTCAAAATGGCTACTACGAAGAGCATCGATGGCCTCGTTCCCATTGGCGACCAAGTGGACTTTTACTTTCAGACGTTTTAACATCCGATCAATCACCTTTTGATTGGTTGGATTGTCTTCCGCCACCAAGATCCGCGAACCGCTGAGTGCTTCGGTAACATCTGCCGATATTTTCCGACTGCCTTTATACTCCGCTCTTTCCTGGATCTGTTTTCCGCGCGCAAAGGGGATCTCCACAAAAAAGGTGGTTCCTTGCCCATGTTCACTTTCAAAGCCAATGGTACCCTTCATCATTTCTGCCAGTCGCTTAGAAATCGAAAGTCCCAAGCCGGTGCCGCCGAATTTCCTAGAATTAGCGTTGTCGGCTTGGGTGAAGGCTTGAAACATGCGGTGGTGGGACTGTTTGGGAATACCCAATCCAGTATCGGCAACGGAAAGGAATACTCGTGAGGCCATAGGAGTATCCTCGGCATATAGGCGCACAGTTACCGATCCCTTGCTGGTAAATTTGATCGCGTTAGAGACCAAATTCGAGAGGATTTGCCCAAAACGACCTTCGTCGCCAATCACGTAATATTTCAGGAGGGAGATTTCGTCACGTAGCTGTATTTTTTTCTTTTCCGCGGAATAGTGGTGGATCTTCAGCATATCTTTGCAATAGGCGGATAGATCAAACTCAACCTTTTCCAACTCCATCTTACCCGCCTCGATCTTGGAAAAATCAAGAATATCGTTCACGATGGTGAGCAAGGTTTCTCCGGAACCATGAATCGAAGAGACAATTTCTTTTTGATCGCGATCGAGCTTAGTATCCAATAATAAACTAGACATTCCGATCACGCCATTGAGGGGAGTGCGAATTTCATGGCTCATCGTCGCCAAAAAGCGCGATTTTGCCTCGGAGGCTTCAATGGCCCTTTTTTCCGTCTCTTTGATCTTTGAGATATCGGTGTAACACCACAAGTATCCGCCCACGCCGGATTCCTGGGCCAGCGGAATAAAGTCTCGCGAGAATACTCGCTGATCCTGAAGCTCCACCTCTTCGCCCTTTACGGGCTTACCATCGGCCACCAGTTCGTTGATCCGTTGGAAAAACTTCTCCGGATCGGCAAAAAGATGTTTCACTTGATCAGCAGAGTCGTTGCAGTTTGTGCCATGAAGTAGACTAGCATCGATTCCATCGGCAAAGGTATTGGCAAAAACTTGGTTAGCGTGGGTTACTCGGCCCTCACGGTCTTCCACCAAAATTCCCGAAGA
>CAYZLH010000389.1:0-3152 GCA_964478795.1 uncultured Bdellovibrionales bacterium
ATTTGATCCACTTCACCATAGGGCATACCCAACACCCGACCCACATCGCGAATGCAAGCCTTGGTCTGCAAACGGCCGAAGGTGATGATTTGCGAAACCTGATCTTTTCCGTACTTTTGGCGAACGTACTCGATCACTTCACCCCGACGATCCATGCAAAAATCCACGTCGAAGTCAGGCATGGAAATACGCTCAGGGTTGATGAAGCGCTCAAAGAGTAAATTGTAGGGCAACGGATCAATGTCAATGATTTGTAGCGCCCACGCCACGGTGGAGCCCGCTCCTGAACCCCGCCCCGGTCCCACGGGAATTCGCTGGGCTTTCGCCCATTTGATAAAGTCCGATACGATGAGGAAGTAGCCAGAAAATCCCGTTTTCTGAATCATGCCAATCTCGTCTTCCAAACGTTCGTGGTAGCGCTTCTCTAATTCCGGCCAATCGGCCCGCGCCCGCGTGGATTGAAAGTTTGGCTGCGCAAATCGCCAATCTAATCCGCGCCGCGACTCCACGGCCAAAAATTCTTCCGCTGTCTTAGCTTCTTCGCCAGCGGGAATCTGAAAGTTTGGCAGATAGTAGATCGGACGACCCTTATCATCGGTAAACTTAAAGGAAACATCACAGCGATCGGCTACTTCAAAAGTGTTGGCCAAGGCTTCGGGGCAATAGGCAAATTGCTCCACCATGGTTTCCGGATCCTTTAGCCAAAACTCTGTGCACAGAGAGCGCTTATTCTCGTCGGAGAGGGTTCGTCCCAGTTGCGTTAAGACGAAAATCTCATGCGACATCGCATCTTCTTTTTCTAAGTAATGCACGTCGGAGGTGGCCACGGGCTTCACGCCAGTTTTTTTGCACTTTTGCAAAAGCCATTCATTGATCTTGGTTTGTTCGGCTAAATTGTTTTCCTGAAGTTCGGCGTAAAGTCGATCACCGAAAATTTTATGCAGCCAAGAAAATTCCGCTTCGGCCTTTTCTTCCTGATTGTTCAAAAGGTAATAGCCGATTTCACCCTTCAGTCCGCCCGTTAAGCAGATCAATCCCGCCGAGTGTTTTTCCAACCAATCTTTGCTCACCAATGGTCGCTGCGCCCGCCCTTCCAAATACGATTTGGAAACGAGCATCACTAAATTCTGAAAACCCTCTTTGTTCATGGCCAGCAAGGCCAAGCGCGTATACGGATAGCGCACATTCTCTGGCGCATTTTCGAGCTTTAGGTATAAATCGCAGCCGTAGATCGGCTTCACTCCGGCCTTTTTGGCCTCGTTCATAAAATCGATCACGCCGCACAAATTCCCGTGATCTGTCATAGCCACGGCGGGCATGCCAAATTCTTTGGCCTTCTTAAACAAATCTTCGATATGCACCGTGCTCGCCAAAGCGGAATAGGACGTGTGCACATGCAAATGTACAAATGGTGCGCTCATCTCATTCCCATTCAATTGTGGCTGGCGGCTTAGTCGAGATATCGTAAACCACGCGGTTTACGCCCTTCACTTCATTAACGATCCGGTTGGAGATTTTGGCTAATACATCCAGGGGAAAACGAAACCAGTCGGCGGTCATACCGTCGTGGCTGGTGACCGCGCGCAGCGCGATGGGGTACTCGTAAGTGCGTCCATCGCCCATGACTCCCACGGTGCCCACGGGCACAAGAATGGCGCCAGCTTGCCAAATCTGATCATACAAACCGGCGGCGCGAATCTCATCGATATAAATTTTATCCGCAGCTCGCAATACGCGTAATTTGGCCTCAGTGATTTCGCCCAAGCAGCGCACGGCCAGACCAGGACCAGGAAACGGATGGCGTTTGAGAATTTTATCGGAGATTCCTAAGGTTTTCCCGATGCGGCGAACTTCGTCTTTAAATAGTTCACGAAGCGGCTCGATCAACTCCAATTTCATATCCTCGGGCAAGCCGCCCACATTGTGGTGACTCTTAATGGTGGAGCTAAATCCCCCCCGGCCGGGAGGCGGCATGGATTCGATCACGTCGGGATAAAGCGTGCCTTGCACCAACCACTTCATTCCTTCTTGGGCGTATTCCTGGGCCAAGCGCTTTTCTTCGCGCTGGAAAATATCGATAAATGTTTTGCCAATGATTTTTCGTTTTTTCTCAGGGTCAGCGACACCCGCCAAATTTCCCAAGAACTCCTGGCGCGCATCAATTTTGGTCACGCGCAAACCGGAATCGGCAAAATTGTGCATTACTTCGTCGGCTTCGTTTTCTCGCTGCAAACCAGAGTCGATATACAAACAATGCAAACGACCGGGGATCGCTCGTTCCACCATGGTGGCCGCTACGGTGGAATCCACGCCACCGGACAGGGCGCAGATCGCGTGCGCAGTGGGCCCCACTTGCTGAGAAATTTCGGCAATTTTTGTTTTCGCAAAGTCGCCTAAATTCCAGTCGGCATGAGCGCCACAAATCGCCAAAAAGTTTTTAAACAAATCGATGCCGTGCTCGGTATGGGTCACTTCGGGATGGAATTGCACCGCGTAGACATTTCGCTGCGGATCTTCCATGGCCGCCAGCGATCCGGATTCAGAACGGGCTGATTCCACAAACCCCTTGGGCAAAACTTTTACTTCATCCCCATGGCTCATCCAGGTGCGGATTTGTTTTAAGTTACCAAAAAGTTTGGAATCGGATTTTTGAATGGTAACGGGCATGAATCCGTACTCTCGCGTGGCGGCCGGCTCCACCTTGCCGTGGAAATTGTGCCCTAACCATTGCATGCCGTAGCAAATCCCAAGCAAGGGAACGCCGATTTGCAAAAGTTCTTTGTCGGCCTGAGGTGAACCTTGGTCAAATACCGAATGGGGTCCCCCGGACAGAATGATTCCTTTGGCCCCGCGACTTTTGATTTCCGAGAGGGGATGATTGGCGGCGTAGATTTCCGCATACACTCCCAGTTCCCGGATCCGTCTGGCGATGAGTTGAGTAAATTGACTTCCAAAATCAAGAATTAGTATTCGATGCACCGAAAATTCTTATCATAAAGGCGTATTTGCCCCTAGCATAATGCGGGGCGCTATCGGGGATTTTCGCAGGGAAAAACGGATATTCTTTTCCCATCAGAAAGTCTGGCTGCGCCAAGCGTAAATCCATGGCTTTTAGGCCCTAGCGAACGTCAGTTGAGGGGCGCCCCAACTCT
>CAYZLH010000390.1:0-3152 GCA_964478795.1 uncultured Bdellovibrionales bacterium
GGGCGCCGCACCGATCCTGCGCGCGCTGAAGCCGCTCCTGAACCTGGAGGCGCTTGGCAAACACATCCACAATGCGGGGAATTTTCGAGAGTCCGATGATCTTCTCGGCGGGGTAGTAGGCCACAGAAATTTTTCCCCAGAAGGGCAGCATGTGGTGCTCGCAGAGGGAGTAGAACTCAATATCTTTTACACTGACCAGGCCGTTGCCCTCGGCAGCGAACACTCCGGTGCCCACCACTTCTTGCGGGGTTGTTTGGTAACCCGAGGTGAGATCTTTCAGGGCCCGGGAAAAACGCTCTGGAGTTTTCACTACACCCTCGCGTTTTAGGTCTTCCCCCACGGCCTTGAGGATGAGCTTGCCAGCTTCCAATCCTGGGTTTAGCTCGATGATGCGGGACCGGTCTTCACTTGTGAAAATAGAATCAAACATAAATACCTCTTCCTATTTGTCGCATATTTGTCTAATAATAATGGTCTATTAATATAGACAATACTTAGACAAAATGGGGGAAAACGCCCCGCTTGGTCCCCAAGTACCGTTAAAACTATAGGAGAAAATGCCCGTGAAACACTCCATGAAAGCTGTAATCCGCGCTACTGGTTTAGCGGCTGATCGCCTTCGTATTTGGGAAAAGCGTTACGGAGTGATTCAACCCACGCGGAATTCCGCTGGTCGCAGAATGTATTCCGATGCGGATTTACAGAAACTCAAAATTCTCTCCCAACTCGTAAATAGCGGTCACTCTATCAGCTCCGTGGCATCTCTTTCCCTGCGCGAGTTGACGGCGATGAGCACGAAAAGCGCACAGATCGTGGGCGACGATTCTTATCAAAGGGAAATCGATGAGATTTTGCAGGCCATCGGCGAATTTCGCCTGGATGCCCTGAAGGTAGGTTTGGCCCGAGTGAAGCATCTTGTGAGTCCGCGCGATTATACTTTTCAAGTGGTACCGTCGTTAATGCGTGAAGTGGGGATGGCCATCGATAGCGGGAAGCTCAGTATTTCGCAGGAGCATGCCCTGTCAGATTTGATCCGTCACGATTTGCGGCAAATCTATGAAGATTTGGAGCCGTTGGCTCGCAAGGGAGCACCACTTGTCTTTTCAGCTCCTGAAGGACACCACCATGATTTTGGTTTGCTGATGGCGGCCATTCGTTGCCGTTTCCTGGGCTACCAAACCAATTTTCTCGGCGCCAACTTACCCGCAGAATCTTTGGTGGAGGCCGTGAAAGGATTTCGGGCTCAAGCAATTTTATTAGCGGTATCGCCTGTGCCGGAAGACGAAGAAAAAATTGAGATCAACCAATACCTAAAAATTGTGGACAAAAATTTACCCACGAAAGTATCCCTCTGGATCGGCGGCGCCGGCTCCCCACGCGTGAAACGTAAGGGCTATGTACGAGATTTGTGGGTGTTTGAATCTCTGGAAGAGCTGGAGCGGAAGATGGCGCAGACGTTGGTGAATCCGTAAGCGCGGATGGAAATGTTTTTATTCGCAGCAGGTGCCGAGGCTGGCCCGATATTGTTCCATTTTCAGAAAGAGTGGATCTTGACTAGGGTCGGAGTTGTTCACTACGGCGGCAATGTCTGCTTCGGTAATTACATTGCTCTGGGGAATCGTACGACTCTGGGACCACTCATACACGTGGTAGTATTCCTGAATTCGTTTATCGTCTTTTGGCAGGCTAAAATGAGAAAGATGAGGGGTACCATGAAATTTGTGCTTGGGAAACAAGCACACTTGGCTGCCATAGGGCAGCGGTGCAGCTACTTTTAGTTTCCCTTCAGAATAGAGCTTTGCCCCCATCTCGAAAAAAAACTCGAGCGGATCACGTCCTTCGGGAATCGCCCGAAATCGGGAGCCGAATTCGATCCCCATATAGTTATTATAAATGTCCATTACGGAATTTATGTCGACCGTCCTTTTATCGGCCTTAAAGTTATGGATTGCGCCTGCCTCGTGCAAGTCGACTAACTCTTTGGCCGCTTTTTCGCCCGAGAGGACAGTGATTACGGCCGAGAACGCAAAGTGCATGATGGCATTTGTGGCAGTACCATCTTGATGGGTGTTGCAGTATTGCAAAATTCTCTTTATGGAATCATTCATTACTTTCATGTTTAATGCTGCCGACTTATTGAAACTTAAATACATCCGCTCCGGTGTCGACATAAAACTAGATTGACGGATAAGTGATCCCTCATCTATCCAGGGAAGAATTTTTTCGATTTGTTTAAAAAAAGCTTCTACCCCTGTATTAGCCTGTGAAATTTGGCATGAATCGAGTTCAAAATATTGCAATTGGAATTGAAGTTTCGGAGCAGAAAAAGCTAAGGCAGGAACGAGCAATCCGAAAGCAGTAATGAGAATCGAAAATTTCATTCAAAATAATTGGCGGGGAAAGAAAAAAAGTTTATCGGAGTTTTTTGGCATGGCTGACTTTTATAAGAGAGTCTCAAATCCCAAACGGATAGGTCTTTGTCGCTCTCAAGATTTTCTTCCCCATTCACACCGCGGAAAAAATCAATTCCCGTAAATTGCTCCACAAAATCAATCGGCACGGCATAGGCGCCCAGATTTCCTTCCGCATTTGTGGGCAGTAAGAAGGCGATCCCACTTTTTTGTTTCGCACTTTCTTGGGTAATTAGGGCTTTGTAGTAGTACTGGGGCACGCTCAGCCCGTCGCCCACTTTTCTCAAGCCCGCTTCCAAGAACGGACCGGTAGCCACGTAGATTCCCTGAAACTTGGCGGCCCAGGCCCGTACGGAATTTTCCAAACGAGCCCAAATGCCTTGATTGAAGCGCGGCGGTTGCGGACTAATATTGGAGAGCAAAAAAGATTCATGCATCGCTTGCGCTGCCCATTTATTATCGGCGGCGGGGCTTAGGTGACCACGATCAAAGCCCGAACCGGAATAGTCAGATAGTTGTGCTGATTCACTCGCGCGGAGATCTGGATCTGGCTGAAAGCGATTGCTTCGACCAACACAATTTTGCAATTGATCCGGTCCCAACGGGTAATATACCCAGTTCGCTTGTTTATGGGCCGGTGAATAGGAGATTTCCAATGCGAATTTATTCAGTCGAATTTCTTGGGGCACTGGGGAAGGTGAAAGAGAGGATACGAATCCCCAGGCTTCCATAGGAAGCAAC
>CAYZLH010000391.1:0-3149 GCA_964478795.1 uncultured Bdellovibrionales bacterium
CCCGCTATCTCTACATCTATTTGAGCAATTTTATCGAAGTATAGCCGTTGCTCTCTTATGGGCCACCAGCCGTAAAGAAGGGCTTCAACAGGGTGCCACATTGCAACCCAGCCGATGATAATGAAGCTAACACTTGCAGTACCGGTAAACCTTGGAGCTATTTTTAGCGATTCAATAAACTGGGCCAAGCTAAGGCAAGCTATGAGCGTCATTAGACCAATCAAAGAGAAAAAGCGAGCCGTCCGATGTCTTTTACGCAACCTAGATTTCGCTAGTGTTGATTCATACTGAAAATATGCTCTGATGGCTTCGCCAATTGCGAGGCTGTTTTCTGGCTTCAAATCCTCTTTTTCTGAAGACAGAATGCGGAGTCTTATTTTAGTTCGAAGTGGAAATTCTTCAATAGCACTAACTAAATAGATCACGAACTGTGGATCAAGATCTCGATCTCGAAATGGCGCAGGATCACGCTCATTGAAAAGTTGGCGTGAATTCTTAACGCCAACTTCCACAATGGTAGTTTCTTTTTCATGTTTATAACGATTCGATTTTCGTTCGCTACTCATTCATTAGCCCAACCTAAATTTTCTACTTTTTGTATTTCATTCCCTTGCGCAGTCCTTTACCCATTTCCATTCCAGCGCAAGATCCACCCATCATGGCTTGGCATTCCTTATGAAGCGCCTCACGGCAGTCTGTAAACGCTTGATCCGAGCGAAGGCAGGTTGCCATCTGTGCGTGTGCGTTGGCCATCTTTTCGCGGTCTTCTTTGCTTGGGTTCATCGTCATATTGGACATATCTTGTTGAGTAGTAGAGTCGGCCGCCCAAACTGGCAAAGCGAAATTTGTAAGTGCGAGTGTTGTTAGAAGCATAATTGTTTTCATGAGTTCTCCTGGTTTATAATTTTAAATTAGGTATTGATGACGTATTAATTTTGCAAGTGCTCATTCCTAGTATTGTGTACATAGGGCACCAGCCACTGATTCCGGTTACAACCGGGATTATGCCCAGCAGGAACCATAGATTACTTGGTCCCCAAAACGCGAGACTCATAAGGAAAATTCCTAATGTTACTCTGAGAATTCGTTCGATGGGGTGGATATTCGTTTTCATAGTTCTCCTTTCTTAAAATTGAGCGCTGCCTGCGCCGATACTTTCTGAATTCAATTTGACGGTGTAATGGATCGGGAAAGATTTTGTAAGCATGGCACTGACACTGCAATATTTCGTTTGCGAAAGTGTTATGGCCTCAAGCACTTTTTCTTTTTCGAGAGCTCCCTCGAGATTGAAAACGAGTTGAACTTCTTTGAAAACAATTGGGTGAGCACCTTCACTTACAGTGGCTTCAGCCTCGATTTCGAATTTCGCTAGCGGTTGGCGGTATTTTTTTAGCAGCGCGACAACATCCATTCCAGTACACCCACAAATCGCAGCTAGAAGCAATTGTTTGGGAGTTGCTGCCGAATCAGCGCCAAGCGGCGGTTTAGTGTCCATGGGCATAGTATGGTTGTCGGCTTGAGCGATGAATCGCATTTTTTCGTCCCAAATTGATTTTAGTTTCATTTTGAATCTCCCATATAAAAAGATCGTTCTAGTATTCTTAGCTGTTTGTAATAATCACCTTGAGTGCTTGCTCTTTCATCGCGCTTCCAAAAGTCTCATAGGCTTTGAGTAAGTCTTTCATTTCAAAATGATGCGTTACCAATTTATTGGGTTGGATTCTTCCTGCTATCACTGTTTTTAGGAGCATTGGGGTAGTAACCGTATCTACTAGCCGGGTCGTCAAAGTGATGTTGTGATCCCAGAGCTTATCCAGATTCAGCTGCACAGGTTTACCGTGCACACCGATATTCGCAATGTGTCCACCTGCGGCCACTATGGATTGGCAGACATCAAAACTGATTGGAATACCAATGGCTTCAATGGCAACATCCACGCCTCTTTGGTGGGTCATCGCCATTATTTTTTCTATAGCTTTACCGTCGTTATTATCTATTACTGCGGTTGCACCAAATAACTTTGCTACCTCCAATCTATTGCTATCTACGTCAATCACGATAATCTCAGCGGGTGAATAGAATTGTGAAGTAAGTAGAGCTGCGAGCCCGATAGGGCCAGCTCCAACTATCGCAACTGTATCACCAGGCCTAACCTGTCCGTTCAGCACCCCGCACTCAAAACCAGTTGGTAAAATGTCACTTAACATAACGAGGGCTTCCTCGTCAGCGCCGAGCGGCACTTGATACAAACTATTATCTGCAAATAGTATCCGAACATACTCAGCCTGGGTTCCATCAATTAGATTACCTAAAACCCAGCCTCCTCCATTTTCACAGTGGGAGTACATTCCCTTTTTACAATTTCCACATTTTCCACATGATGAAACACATGAGATGAGAACATGATCGCCAACTTTGAAGTTGGAAACACTTGTGCCAATTTGCTCGATTACTCCGACTCCTTCGTGGCCCAGTATCCTTCCGTCTTTTACTGAAGGTACATCTCCCTTGATAATGTGCAGATCAGTGCCGCAGATTGTGGTTTTAGTGACTTTAACAATCGCATCAGTAGTATCAATAATGATTGGTTTTGGTCTTTCTTCTAAAGAAATATTTCCAGGGCCGCGGAAGACAAGTGCCTTCATAATTCCTTCTTCGAGAAATACCAATCGGTATACTCATAACCTTCACTGGATCTTTTTTCTGCATCCTGTGCGGTTTGCGGAGGTGGAATGATCACCTTTTCTCCCGGCTGCCATCCCTCTGGAGTTGCAACTCCGTTTTTATCAGACGTTTGCATGGCGGTAAGCAGACGAAGAAATTCACGTATTGATCGACCGTTACTCAGTGGATAGTAAACCATTGCGCGCAAAGTGCTTTTATCATCGATGAAGAAAGTTGTACGCACTGGTGATGTATTGCTTGCGCCCGGCTGGATCATCCCATAGGCGTGCGCAACTTTCATCGATATATCTTCGATAATCGGAAAGGGGATATCGATTTCAAAATTCTGCTTAATATTGCGAACCCATGCGATGTGGGAGAAGTTGCTATCAATCGATAAACCTAGAAGATCGCAATTGAGCTTTTTAAATTCTGGATAGGCTTTTGCGAACGCAATGAATTCCGTTGTACAAACGGGCGTGAAG
>CAYZLH010000392.1:0-3118 GCA_964478795.1 uncultured Bdellovibrionales bacterium
TCGCTACATGAAGCGCGTGGATGCCGTGGAAAAAACAAATGGCAAGGCCACGTTTGGGATAGATGTGCGCCTTCCAGGCATGTTGTATGCGATGGTGGTGCGTCCGCCGGTATTTGGCGCCAAGCTAAAATCCTTCAAAGATGCCGAAGCGAAAAAAATTCCAGGAGTGGTGGATGTTGTTCGTCTGCCGAACTCGGTGGCTGTATTGGCGAAAAATTCCTATGCGGCCAAATTAGGCCAAGAGGCCATTCAAGCGGAATGGGATTTTAAGGGGAACGAAAAACTCAGTAGTGAGTCGATCTTAAAATCCTACCGTGAGTTAGCGAAGAAAAAGGGGGCGGTGGCGAAGGACGAAGGCAATACCGTCAATGTGTTTGCGACAGCCGGGCGCCAACTGGAAGCGGAATTTCATTTCCCCTATTTGGCCCATGCTTGCATGGAGCCCATGAATTGTACGATTAATTTTGATGGCAAAACTGCCGAGATATGGTCGGGACATCAAATGCCCACGGTGGATCGCGATACAGCCGCGGCGATTTTGTTTCCTGGGGTGATCGGCACCACGGCCAAAGCGGTGGGAGTGGCGCCCACAACGGTGGGAGCCATGAAGGGGTTCATGGGATTTGGTGATGAGCGAGTGAAGGTACATACCACCTATGCTGGTGGTAGTTTTGGTCGTCGCGCCAACAAAAATTGCGATTACGTGGTGGAAGCCGCTCAGCTCGCCAAGATTGTAAAAAAGCCTCTGAAAATATTTTGGAGCCGTGAAGACGATACCAAAGGGGGCTACTACCGTCCCTTTACCTATCATCGCGCCCGGATCGCTCTTGATGAGCAGGGAATGCCGCAGGCTTGGGATCATAGCATTGTGGGACAATCCGTAGTTGGTGATTCCTTCTTCGAGTCGATGATGGTGAAAAATGGCGTGGATCCCACCGTGGTGGAGGGTGTGGCCGATACTCATTATGCCGTGCCGAACAAACACATCGAAGTCCATTTACCGAAACAGCCCGTGCCTGTGTTGTGGTGGCGTTCTGTGGGCCACACTCATACTGCTTATGTGATGGAAACCTTGATGGACGAAGTTGCCGCGCAAGCCAAAAAGGATCCATTGCAATTACGAAAAGAGCTTTTGGCGCAAAGTCCACGTCACATGAAAGTGTTGCAGCTGTTAGAAAAAAATTCTCCGTGGGGGAAAAAAGCAACGACGGGACGGGCCTATGGTCTGGCCATTCACGAAAGTTTTCAATCGGTGGTAGGGCAGGTGGCGGAAGTTTCCTATCAAGACGGGAAAGTGAAAGTACACCGCGTTTGGTGCGCCGTGGATTGTGGATTGGTGGTAAACCCTGACGGTGCCAAAGCGCAGATTGAGGGCTCCATTGTCTACGGACTCTCGGCAGCGCTCTACGGAAAAGTGGACATTAAAGACGGAGCTCCCCAAGCATCTAATTTCCATGATTATCCCGTGATGCGCATGGAAGAAATGCCGAAGGTAGACGTATTTTTCACCGAAGGGGGTGAAAAACCCACCGGACTCGGCGAGCCGGGTGTGCCCGTAATCGCACCGGCGGTGGCCAATGCTTTATTTCAACTGACGGGCAAACGAATTCGTTCGTTGCCGTTTTCGGAAAGTTTGCCAGCGTGAGGGTTGTCCTTTGTGGTGTGATTTTTTTGGTGGCATGCGCCTCGGCCCAGACGCCCGAATGGCAGCGGGAAAATCCAAGTCAAAGCGCCATCGCCGAACGATTTGCGCACCTGGCTCTACCTCCCTGCGAGGCGATTGCTAGAGAGCTGCAAAAATTGAAAAGTCCGCCAGCGACCTGTCCAAAAACTGCTAACGCTTTTCAACAAATGTTTAAATTCTTTGTGCAATTGAAACAAGACTGCGAGGCAAGTGTTGGTGCGCAGAGCTTTACCCTAAAGTCAGCGGACAGAGTTTGCTCGGACTATGTAGATTCTTTCGCCGATACTTTGCGTTATGGAGTATATCGCCGACGAGTTAGGCAAAATAAGCTGGAAGCATTTTATCTAGAGTTTCGTAAAAATTTTCTGCCCGAGGAGATGGCCTCGCTGGAGCCTCACCAAAAGCGCATCGGAGAATTCCAAAATCCTGCCTGCGAACGGTCCTGGAATTTCGCCAATGTGGCGTTGGTCAAAACCCATGAAGTCGTACGTAATTTAGATCGCCGGATCGAACGAGTGGAAGATTTAGGTTGCTGGCTGGGCGAAAAAGAGCTGAAAGAAACTTTGCGCTATCTGGAACATGGCGAAAAGTAATTTATTGCCCCTAAAATACTGAAAATTCTTGCGGTTAAGCCGTTATCGTCAGATTTGCGGCAGATTTGTCGAACTTTCTCGTGAGCTGAGCTTTTTTCTTTCCAAGTTTGCGATATATCTCCCCCAGATTTTAACCCCTATCTTGGAGAACTTATGAAAACCCTATTATTTGTTTTGTCTCTGTTTACGTTGGCCAATACTTCACATGCTGCCCTAGACACCTGGAATTGCCAGTTAGATGGTGAAATTTCCGGTGCAAAATTAGGTTTTATTTTCGGCGGTCAGTACCTTGGCGGCGATGGTGAAATCCGTTGTGTTGCCTCCAATGACTTGGAAAATATGGTGATAGTTCCCGTAAAAATGAAGCTCATCGGTGGCGGCTGGGGATTTGATTTTACCATCGTAAATTCTCTGCAAGTGGTTTCCGCCGGAATCGGAAATTTGAGTGGCCCCGAAGCCTTTTTAGGTTCTTTTAAAGTAGGTGCCACTGCCGGTGCCACCCTGATCAATCAAGGAATTAACGTTGATGCCGCCATTCGCCTTTCTCGTCGCAATAGCGTGGGCATCGAATTAGGTTTGATCGGTGAAGACGCCATTGGTTTGGGCGTGCGCTTGCACGGCTTAGTATTCGTGATTCAACCCAAATAGTAGTTGTTGTTGGGTGGAGCTGGGAGATAACGAAAGTTGTCTCCCAGTTTTTTATTTTTGCTGGGCGGTCGAGCTTTTGAACTTGCCCCATTCTTGACTGAGGGGGTGGGCACGGATAGATCGATTCTGCAGAATCTTACTCTTAGAAAACTCGGAATACTCATGCCTAAGCGCATCGGCTTTTGCATCGGCA
>CAYZLH010000393.1:0-3115 GCA_964478795.1 uncultured Bdellovibrionales bacterium
GAATCGTGAATTACTTGGGGGATTTCGACCTCTTGGAAATCTTCCACACTTCGGCGAGTAAACTCCCGCAGCTGTTGAATGATCTTTTTCATTCGTAGCGAGTTCTTCGCTATTTCGTTGGCGAAATCGAGTGCCGTAGGTTCGGGAAATTTTTGCTGGAGTAGTTTTTCTAATTCTTGGCTAAAACCCATCACTCCGGATAAGGGTTGATTCAACTCGTGAGCCACGCCGGCGGCCAATTCTCCGAGAGCAGCCAGTTTTCCCGCTTGCACCAGTGCCTCTTGGGCAGATTTTAATTCCATATGGGCGCGCTCTAATTCTTCATAGGCGTTTTTGAGTTCCCAGTGCTTGGCGAGTAGATCGCGCTCCATGGTCTTTTTCTCACCCATATCGTGCAGAATACAGAAGGCGAGATTTCTGCCACCGGTTTGCGCCGCAGCCAATGACTTTACAGACAAGGTAGCGAACGCTAAATAGCCATCCTTACGGAGCAAGGCCATGTCTTCATAAAATCCACTGTGATTGAGCATGTCTTTGGAAAATAGGGCGGAGCGAATTTTTTTCGCTTGTTCTGTTTTTCCTTCCGGGAAGAGTATTTCCACTTTTTGCTCTTTCAGTTCAGATTCGAGAAAGCCGGTGAGCTCTTGTAGTTTGCGATTCGCTGAAACTATGGCACTACGATCCTGATCCACGAGGAGAATTCCATCACCGGCTTCTTGAAATAGAAGTTCATAAAGCTCATTTGTCGGCGTTGCTTCGCCTTGTACAAGCTGCATATTCTTGAGATTTTGGGCGGCGCTCATGCGGCACTCCTCAAGAAAGCGGAAGCGTTGTCCATATCCTTTTGCAACTTTTCTAGAATTGGCGGTAGGTGGGCCTCATTGAGTCCAAGCGGAGAAAGAAGCGCATCGTTTACCACGCCCCCGGAAAAGTCGCCGGAATTGCCAATGTTTGCTTTCACTACCATTTGGTTGGCAAGTGAAACAATCTGCACGGCCGGTTTGATGGAGGAAAGCATGGTATCCATTTCCCGCACATCGGTGTGGTGATAGCGGATACTCATGCGAATTACCATTGGGAGCCGCCACTTATCGGCGATGTATTCGCCCAAATACCCATGGTTGGGCGTTTCCAGTTTTCTTTCGGCTTCAATAAAGGAGATTTTTTCTTTTTCGGCGAGCTGGACCAAACGATAGAATTCATCGGGGGCAATTTGCAAAAGTACGATTTTGCCAATGTCGTGCAACAGTCCGCAGGTGAAACATTCTTCGGGCTTGGGATAGCCCACTTGTTTCGCGATCACTTCACTAGCCACTGCCGTACCTAGTGCGTGTTTCCAAAAGTCTTGCAGAGAAAATTTGCTATTCTTTTTGTCAGAAAAAAGCGAGATGACCGAAACCGACAGAACCAATTGGGCCAGCGTATTGAAGCCAAGATACGCCAGTGCTCTTTTTACGTCGGTGACTTCGCCGGGTATTCCGTAGTAGGGCGAGTTAATAAGTTTTAAAACTTTGGCAGTGAGCACCTGATCTTTTTTCAGAACGTCGGCAATATCGGCGGAAGACGAGTTCGGATCATTGATCAGTTCCGTCACCTTGGTGGCCACAATGGGCAGGGTGGGTATGTCGTTCAGCTTCTCCAAAACGGGCTTCCAGCGCTCGATTCGTTCTTGCTGTTCTTGATCGGGGGTGTGGCTGCTCATGGCTTGAACTGTATCGGCGCAGATACAGAGAAAGTTGAATGCATATTTAACTAAGTAAATTCAAGGAGTTATGGCGCAGGAAACCGTGTATTTGGGTGGCGGTTTTGGCCATTTTGGGGCTATTTGGGCTCGTTCTCGCCCCTTTTCCCGGGGCTTTTAAATTGACGCAAAGCGCAAATAAGGGTAAGTCTGGCCCACCTTAATTGCCCCTAGTTTCTCCCTGAGGTCTTCATGAAGTTGATGAGCTATCTTTCCCTTTTTGCGCTTGGACTCGTGGGTTTGAGCTTTGCTAATCCGGCTCAGGCGATCAACTTTGCCCGCGCCTGTGAGCGTGGTGATTCAATTACTCTGGCTACGGTAGGGGATGTGCTGATGCACCAGCCGTTGCAAGTCCAGGCCTATGCTAGCCGACAAAATTTCGGGAGCCTGTGGGGTGGAATTAAAGACCTCATCCAAACCGCCGACTTTGCCTACGCGAACCTAGAGGGACCCCTCGCTAACGGCGTGAGCAAATCAGGAAAAGAAGTAAAAGATCCAGGCATGAAATTCGACGGTCAGGTGTATTCGGGTTTTCCCTTGTTTAATTTTCATCCCATTTTAGCTTGGGATCTCAAAGAAGTTGGATTTGATATTGTATCCACAGCAAACAATCACACGATGGATCGCGGCCCTCTTGGTGTAGATCGAACCATTGAAAATTTGAATTCTGCCAATCTGCCTTATGTGGGCACCCGGACCACGGATCAAGCGCGAAAAGGGGAACGACCATGGGTGACCTTTACGAAAAAGTCGGGCTGGCAAATTGCCTGGATCGCTTGCTCTTTTAGCACCAACGGAAACGCCGACCCCAAAGGACAAACCCTTGGATGTTTTAAAAACGCCGATGAAATCGAAAAACTAATCCGTTCGCTGGCTAAAAGTCCGAACGTTGATGCCGTCATCATCACTCCACACTGGGGCGAGGTGGAGTATTCACACAAAGTGGAGCCCTCACAACGAGCTCTGGCCAAGCGATTTTTAAACGCCGGAGCCGCGGGAATCTTTGGTAATCATCCGCATGTAACGAAACCCTGGGAAAAAATCGTGACCGAAGACGGGCGCGAAACTTTTGTGATCTACTCCATCGGGAATTTCGCTTCGAACCAACCCTCGTTGCCGAAACAAACCAGTGCCATCGTTTATCTGGGCTTAACGAAAACTCCAGGGGAAAAGGCTTGGGTAAATGGCGCAACTTATGTGCCGTTGTATATGCATCGCCGACCTTACGAAGTGGTGGCCATCGATCGCGATGACCGCGCCCCCAAAGAGGCGGTAAAGTTATTGGCCAAACTATTGGGATCCGAGCGAAGAATTTCTTCCCGCGAGCGCATTGAAACAAATCCCGAGTGCCGCTAACGAAAATTGGCATAAAAT
>CAYZLH010000394.1:0-3102 GCA_964478795.1 uncultured Bdellovibrionales bacterium
AAATTTCGCCAATGGCTGAATGGTGAAGTTCGACTGCCCGGAGATCAACGCATTTCCACTCGCTACGCTGGCCACCAATTTGGCCACTGGGCCGGCCAATTAGGAGACGGACGAGCCATTTCCCTTGCCGAGTTTCTTTGGGGGAATGATCGCTGGGAAATTCAAACAAAAGGCTCTGGTTTGACCCCCTTTTCCCGCATGGGCGATGGCAAGGCAGTGATTCGCTCGTCGGTGCGGGAATTTCTCTGCTCAGAATTTATGCACGGTCTAAGAATTCCCACCACTCGCGCGCTGGCCTTGCTGGTGGGCGAAGACCCCGTGCAAAGGGAAACCGTAGAACGTTCGGCCATCGTGGCCCGCGTATTTCCAACAAATCTACGTTTTGGACACTTTGAGTACTGCTATCACTTTCAAGAAAAAGATGCCCTTCGCGCCCTGGTTGAGTACACTCGAAAGACTTTTTATTCTCACTGCGCCAGCGATGAAGAAATGTTTGCCGAAATAGTTCGGCGCACAGCAAGCTTAATGGCGCAGTGGATGGCAGTGGGCTTTTGCCACGGCGTAATGAATACTGATAATTTTTCTATTCTTGGCCTCACGATTGACTATGGCCCCTTTGGTTTTTTGGAAAGTACGGAAATGAATTATGTGTGCAACCACTCTGATGATCGTGGCCGCTACTCATTTCAAAATCAGCCGGCTATCGCACTTTGGAACTTAGAAAAATTGGCAGTCTGTTTTTTAGATACTGTGCCGAAAGAAAAACTACTGCCAATTCTACAAACATTTCCCGTTATCTTTCGCCAAGAATGGCAAGATCGATTTTCGCGTAAATTAGGATTAGCCACCAACCACGCGCAAGACGACCAACTCATCCATGAATTGCTGGTGGCGATGGAAACCGATCGATTGGATTTCACCTACTTTTTCCGAACAATATCTTTAGAACCGCTCTCTGCGGTGAAAAAGAAATTCACCTCTCCAGCGATTTCCAGTTGGTGGAAAAATTACGAAAGCCGATGCTCATTGGAGTCAGCGTCGTCTACGGAACGCCAAAGTAAAATGCAAACGGTAAATCCCAAATTAGTACTGAAAAATTTCCTTGCTCAAGAAATTATTACCGATGCAGAGACTGGAAAATTTGCAACCTTACAGAAGTGGCTACCGATTTTGCTCAACCCCTATCATGAACATTCTGGCCTCGAAAAATATGCTGGCCCTACCCCTCCCGAAGTAGGTCACTGTGAAGTCAGCTGTTCTTCTTAGCCTTTTTATTTTTTCCCAACCAATACTTGCCAAAAGAGAATGCCGCACCATCTTTAGCCGAGCATGTGGAAAGAGCGAGAGAACTATTTAACAAAAGCGCCGAACGGTTTAGGCAAGCAAGTACTGCCGTGGCTAGCTTTGTTCTTTTTTACCGTAGGCTGGCTTTCTATCTCCTATCCTGAGGAATTCCGGGCCTCAGCTTGGGTCAATAGCGATTCCATTTTTCAAAGGGGTGAATACTGGCGGCTCTTTACCGCACTTTTTGCTCACGGTGATTTTGGGCACCTGGCCGGAAATGCTTTTTTGTTTCTTCCGCTCTCCTACTTTTTGCTTTCGTATTTCCCAAAATATTTTTTACTTTCTTTTCTACTGGCTGCGGTCACCAATGCGCTAACTATTCACTTCTATGCACCCGATATCTATCTTTTGGGAATTTCTGGCTGGGTCTTTGTGCTCGGTGGAGCATGGCTTGGTCTTACGCTGTTGATCGACCACCGTGAACGCTGGAATCGGCGGTGGGGATCGGCTCTCTTTTTGGGACTCATGCTGTTTGTGCCAGATCAGATCCGCCCTGGAGTGAGTTACCTTTCCCATTTTTTTGGCTTTATTTTGGGAGCCGCTTCTAGTGGCGTCTATTTTTGGTGGAACCGTGATTATTTCCTAGAATTCAAACGCTATGAATACATAGCCACGGAGAAAGAAATAGACTTTGATCAGACCTCTAATTCCATTCCTTCTCTAGAAATCACAAAGTCGACAGAAGAAAATTGAGCCCGTAGATTCTGCTCAATTTGGTCTAATTGGGCATCGGTGCGATCGGGGTCATGGTGGGTAAGTACCGTCTTTTTGGTGCCCCCTTCTTGCGCCATCCGTAACACTGCTTCCATGGGCGAATGCCCCCAACCGCGCACTTTTTCGTATTCTTTGTCGGTATACTGGGCATCGTGAATTAAAAGATCACAGCGGCAAAACTCCATGTGATGCTGATTTCTTTCCTTAACGATCTCATTAATGTCTTCATCGGGCGCACCCAATACGTCATCTACCGGTGCATCTCCGAGTACATTATAAAAAGGCTCCATGTCGCCGGTATACACCAGGGATCGCCCCTGATGAATTACCTTGTAGCAAAGTCCGGTCACTGGATGGTTAGCGTATTTAGCTAAAATTTTTGTTTCGCCGAATTGCAGCTCTGTCTCTTGCAGATCAGAGTAACTAATCTTGGCATTCAGCTGCTGCATGCTGATGGGAAAATAGGCATAGTCCATCTGCAAATCCATTATATGACGAAGTGTCTTTTCATAATGCTTCGGACCGTAAATATGAATACTAACTCCCGGAATATAAGCAGGAGTAAAAAAGGGAAATCCTTGAATATGATCCCAATGTGTATGGGAAATGAACAGATGAATTTCTTTTGCCTTTCGCTTTACCAAATCTAAACCGAGCTTTCGGATTCCCGTGCCAGCATCGAAAATAAAAACTCTGTCACTACCATCACTCACTTCTAAGCAGGAAGTATTACCGCCATATTTATTTGTTTCTGCTCCAGGAGTGGCAATGGATCCTCGAGTACCCCAAAATCGAACTTTCAAGGAGTCTCCTTAATAATATCTTTGCTCGTAGCGATATTTAAAAACACTTCGGCTTTTTGGATTTGTTCTGCCGCCGATGATAACTCCTGCAAAGCATCTGCTTTTTTTATTTTTAGTGTTAAAAGAGCTGATGTCATAGGTAAAAAGATATTTGAAATCGGAGAAAAACATTATTTTGAAGATCTAGGATTAAGACACTTATTAATAGGTTACCGTCAAAGCGATATTAACAAAGTTTTAG
>CAYZLH010000395.1:0-3101 GCA_964478795.1 uncultured Bdellovibrionales bacterium
ATCAAGAGGTGCTGGTCGGATTAAAAGATCTCTTCAATCCAGGCAGAATAAAGCGCAAATGCTTTTTTTCTTCTTATCCGCTTCTAGATAAAAACATTTCTAAAACTATTTTTCGTTCGTCGATTTTATGAAGCACATTGCCGCGCTTGACCCGTTCCGTTTGTGAACACTGGCCCTCGTGCACACGGAAAAAGTAATGCCGAAAGAAAGAACATACAGCAAAATTCAAGTTCCGCATTGGAATGTGTGTATGATAAAAAATCACCAATCCGATCACAGTTTGCATAAAAAATTTGAGGGGCAAAATGACAACTAAAAACTTTCTACATCGCTTACCGATTTTACTTTTAAGCACAATTTACATCTTTATTTCTTCAATTGCTCACGGCCAAACTCTGCGCGATCAGCTCCAGGCAAAGGCCAGCGCCGGGAAATCTGATCAAAAAATAAAAGCCCTCATGAACGAGGCCATCGAAGATCTTCGTAAAAGTAAAATCAAAGACCGCGCAAAAAAGGTAGGTGATAAATTTCCAAATTTCGAACTAAAGAACAATCGAGGAGAATTAGTTGATCTCAATAAGCTATTAAAAAAAGGCATGGTTATCGTAACTTTCTATCGCGGATCGTGGTGTCCTTATTGCAATATTCAATTGATGGAATATCAAAAACACGTTTCGAAGTGGCAGGAAATGGGCGCAACTCTCTTGGCGATCTCCCCAGAACTTCCTGAACTCGCCAATGAACTAGCCCAGAAAAGGAGCCTCACTTTTGACTTACTATTCGATAAAGATAATGCCTTCGCCCAAAAAGTTGGCCTGGTTTTTGGAATAAAAAACGACCTAAAGGCTGTCTATGAAAAATTTGGCATAGATCTAATGAAGTCTCAAGGGAACTCGAGCTGGAAACTTCCCGTTTCTGCCACCTACGTGATTGGGAAAGACCAAAAAGTAAAATACGCATTTGTAGATGTTGATTATAAAAATCGGGCCGAACCTTCGGAAATCGAAGTTGCACTGACGCCGTAGAATTTGATTTCAAGCAATTTACCTACCGCAAAAATAAATGAGCCAAATTCCTCTTGGACCCAAAGGATAGAAAAATGCACGCTAGTTATTTAGCGAATGGGATCCATTTCCTCTACCAAGACTAACACGAGCTTTGGTGGAGTTTCGGGGAGCCGCTAACCGGTCTCAACGAAAGAGCCACTTACTTGCCTAAATGCATTGGCAAATGAGTGGCTCTTCTTTCAACCAGAGCGAATGATGAATTATCTATCACTTCCACTTCGAGGCTCAACATATCGAACCACAGAAATGAGATAATCGACCATTTGCTGAGCATTGGCAGGACTGGACCAAATATTATCAGTGCACAAACTTGTTTGTCCTGAAGCGCAATGATCTAGCTTCATGTTGTGGCCGAGTTCATGCAGGAAAACAAGCGAGTTATTCTGAATTGCCTCAGCTGTATGTGCAGTAGCGGGCTGATTGTAACGGGAGCGCATGGCAAACGCAGGCGAACTAGGCTCATATCCGGAGTACGCTCTCCCCACCGAATCTTGCGTAAACGGCCCTGAAATGGCAACGGTTATCGAATTCATTTGCCGTCTAGAATAAGCAAAATTTAACGCATCCATTTGTGATTGACTATTGTACAAACTAGAAGAATTTACTTGTTGAATAGAGCCAATCGTAAAAGTTGCTAGTCCAAACAAATTCGCATTCGCTCGATTTAACATTCTTTGAACATAGGTAGTATTTAACCATTTTGCGTTTAGTCCCGCCGAACCGTCTGGCGTGAAAACCAAGAAGTGTACTTGGATAGTAACCTGGCTTTCAGCAAACGATCGATGCTGAAAGCTTGTTAAAAGAAGGATAGAGATAAATACCGTTCGAAGTGCAAGATATACTGTTTTCATATATGTTCTCCCTTAGTGTTATAAAGTCACCTAGCTTTGTTCTAATTCCAGAATAAACAAAGATCCTGGAAACAATGTGGATCCAAAATTGTCTAAAAAATAGACGCCCCATCTCGATTGGATCGGAGGAATCTAAGAAGAAAGAGACGAGAGATCCGGCAGTGTATCCGTTAGGAGTCAGTCAAGGGGTGGTGGAGTCCTTTTCAAATCGCCAGCCATAATCCATTTTTCGGCTAGACGTGAGCAGCGGGATAAAGGTCCAGCTATTCATGGGCTCCACCACACCACCACCATTACTTACTTAGTGCACAAGTAAGCCACAGCTAAGTCTGTGGGGTCGTTATCGCGCTTTCCCCCTAAGTTGTAGCAAGCTATTCCACTGTGATGGGTGATTACAGCATCGTCGTCGCGGCTTTTTTTGGATGTTGTGTATGAGTAGGGAACAATCTCCGTTCCTCCCTTGCCATGGCTTGAACTGCCCCAGGTGCCATAGGTGTAAACAATGCCCCCTACGTTTTGGCCGCCGGAGGGGCGAAGCTCACCCGAAGCGCAGATCCCATATCCTTCGTCTGAAGCAGGTTTCATATTCTTTCGTGCACATGTATCATTATTTAGCTCGCCAGCGTTGGCGTTTACCCATTCCGGAACAGGAGGAGAAGCCATCGCGGCTTCACTCTTATCGAAGAACTCGATCACTTTTAAGCTGCCATTGAGATCGGTTCTAGCTGGTAGAAAAGGATCCTTAGAATATTGCCCAGGCCAAGCATGGCCTAAATCAGGAATCGGGGAAACGGCGAGAACTGTTTTTCCTCCGCAATATTTTTTGAAGGAGCTTATGTAAACTTGAGGCCGATTGGGTTTCATCGGCTCGTAAATTTCGTTGTAGTAAACCACTCGCTTAGAGCAACCCGTTCGCGCTGCAATCGCATCAAACGTGGCCGGAACTCCGTCTTGGTAAATCCCTATTGGTTTAGGGTTCGAAATTCCTTCATAAGGGGACTGAGTATCGCTTAATCCGTGCATCATAAATACTGATACGGGATTAGATTGGGGGCAGGAATCTCCGAGGTATCGAGTAGCACCAAAGGGAGCTGCTGCCATAAGTTTGTTGGCCCGATGGCACACCAAGCTATGAGCCATAATGGCGCCGTTTGAAAAGCCTGTGGCAAAATGTTTGTCTGTC
>CAYZLH010000396.1:0-3099 GCA_964478795.1 uncultured Bdellovibrionales bacterium
GAACATCAGGTAGAGTTGTTGTTTGTCGGTGGCGCCGATGCCATGCGGAGAATGGCTCTAGAGCCCATCGTGAAACACCTGGGGCAACGTAAGGGCAAGATTTTGGAGATCGGTTGTGGAGCGGGGAGTGCCACGCAGTTTTTAGCGGCGGCCTGCCCACAGGCCGACATTACGGCGGTAGATATTAGCGAGCCCTATTTGGATTTGGCCCGCAGTCGAATTCCCACCGTGCAGTTCACGCACGGACTGGGCGAAAATTTGACATTTGCCGATCAAAGTTTTGATGTGGTGGTTTCGGTTTTTCTCTTTCATGAGTTACCCAAAGCCATTCGCCAAAAGGTGTTATTGGCATCCGCGCGGGTATTAAAGAATCAGGGGTTATTGGTGATCGTCGATGCTCTGCAGGAACAAGACAATCCCGATTTTGCTGAACCGTTACGTCGTTTTCCCAAGGAATTCCACGAACCCTTCTTTACCAACTACACCAAAAATCCCATGGAAAAGCTGTTAAAGGACACTGGTTTTGCTGTGCGCGAAAAGGAGCTTGGGTTCTTTTCCAAGATGTTGGCGGCGCAAAAGAAATAAGATTGGTTTCTCGCCCAAAATGCATTAATCAGGGGGTGGGAGAATCCGATGGAAAACATCCGCGTTTTGATTTCAAAAGAATAGTTGGCCGCAAGAATCCGCGAGTTAGCGGGTGAAATTAGCAAAAATTATCAAGGCCAAGAGCTCACCATGATTTGTGTGTTGAAGGGGAGCTTTTTATTTTTCGCCGATCTCGTGCGCGAGATGAAAGTGCCCGTGCGCTGTGAGTTTATGAGTGTTTCTAGCTACGGAAATTCCAAAAGTTCTTCGGGCGAAGTGAAAATGGGTTTGGATATCAGCACTCCTCTCGATGGCAAACATATTTTGATCGTGGAAGACATTGTGGACTCTGGTTTGACGCTAAAATATTTGCGCGAACTTTTACAGGTGCGTAACCCCGCCTCCATCGCCTGTTGTGCGCTCTTAGAAAAGCCCGAGGCCCTAAAAGTCGACGTGAAGGTGGAGTATTCTGGCTTTAAGATCGGCAATGAATTCGTGGTGGGATTTGGTCTCGATTACGGCCAAAAATACCGCGAGTTACCCTATGTGGGTGTGTATCAGGGCAATTAATCGCGGGCGGAATTCTTTGCCAAAACGAAAGTGCTACTAAGGATTCTTCTTTTTCTCTTCTGTGCCGGAAATATCGGATTTTCGCTGATCTTTGCCTTTGGGACCAGTGCTTGGCGCCGATTTTCCCACGGCATCTTTGGCGACTTCGCCGTCTTTCACGGAGTCTAAGTTTGTCTTTCGGGCTCTGGAGATGTTGGACAGCATGAGCTCAGTGGCTTTCGCCTCACGCATATTTTCCACTTCTTCCTCTAAATCATTGACCAAGTTATCCAACGCATCGGCAGGTTGAATGAAACAGGGCTCACGCAAAATTTCTTCATCGTTTTCGGCGTCATCGGGATGTTCGAAGAAATCGAAATAGTCGTCTAGCTCACTAACCGCTTTATCGCCAATTTTAATTAAGTAGGCGTGAGCGGCAGCAGCCTCTGCGGTATCTAGCTCATTGGCCTGAAAATTTGTATTTTGGCTGCTAGCCGCAGCCGAGAGGCGAGCTTGCAATTCCAGTGTCACCTTTTTTCTTAGCGCTTGAAAGTCTTTTACACAACGGCTCGCTGCCTGGAACAGCATAACGTTGTCGTTGCAATGTTTGATCTTTTTCAAAATTAAATTGGGATCCATGCAATAGCTTTGCGGAACATTTTGCTGATAGGTGGCTTTTTTCGAGCTGGCTAAGGCTGGAGAGCCGGTCAGGGTAATAGCGATGATAACTAATAAATTTCTCATATAATTCTCCTACTGGCAGCTGCCAACTTGATAGTGACGGTGAGCTGCTGAGCCTTTACCGTGATACGCGCCGAGTTTACAGGTCCCTAAGCGAACATCAACGGCTTTCCCGCACAAGTGAGCCGAATTTCTCGCGGCCCCGCGAATGGAAGAGTTTGTTTTACAGCTACGGAAGCCAATTGTGTATAAACAGTTTTTATTCTTTTTCATGGTTTCGCAAATATTTGGCACCACATAGATGGTTTGATTGCCCTTCGTTTTAATTCCGGGGAAGCTGCAGGGGCCAGGGCGGGACTCCTTGCATCCTGGTGCATTTTTCCCTTTGCCTTTTTTGTAGCGAGGAGTGCTGCCGACACATTGCTTCGTGCGCTTATCCCACACTTTACCGATGGAGCGGCAGGTGATCTTTGCCTCCGCGGACGGGATGGAAAAGATTTTTAAGGCTGAAAGCGGACTTGGCAGATCGGTGGTGGAGAGCGTTAGTGCCAGAATGCACAAGATAAATGATCGCATAAAAAATCCTCGTGTCACTTAATCGTAGGTTCGATTCGTCATCCCAGCAAGAAAAAATGCCATGGTTACCGTGTGAGAAAGGGCACTTTCCGTAGGGGTTACGAATAGGGTTCGGGTTACGGCTACATTCACGCTATCGGCCAAGCGCGAACTTTCATTGATTTTTAGTGTTGAGGAATCGGATTTTGTGGATAAAAAAAACCACCTGACGAATTTTCGCCAAGTGGTTTGCCTAAGTTCATACGAGTCAGAATTTTTAATCTAATCGAGCTCGCGGGGGATCCAGGTACATCAGCCTTTTCAGCGACGAAGCGGCCTTACGATTTTCCACAGGCATCGACTCCGTAGCTTTGCTAACCATTGCGGGAGCTTCCGCGCTGGCCTCCATCGCTGAAGGCGAATGATCACAAGTTTGCTCCGCTGCTTTGGCGTTTATCGAGCCCAGTGAAATTACTGCCAGGATCGCTATAGTGAATGTTTTCATATTTCCTCCTATTGGATTGGGAAACATTTCCTTTCCTCCTTTTTCGCCTTATTCAGAGAATTGCGAAAATCGATAATTTTGATGAACTCATAGAGAAAAACGAATGAGTGTAGAACTCGTCAATTTGCTTCAAGAAATTTGAGTGTAGTCGTTAACGGGAGAGGCAAAATGGGTTCTTCACTCTTAGTGGTGGGAAGCGGTGAATAAAAAAGGGCATAAACAGC
>CAYZLH010000397.1:0-3092 GCA_964478795.1 uncultured Bdellovibrionales bacterium
ATCACCCTGGATGCCCGCAGCGGCGATTCCATTTTCTTGCAGATAATCTGTAAGTTCCTTCACGGTATCTTTGAGGTGACAGAAAACGATGGCCTGATCCGGCTGCTGGGCATACAAAAGGTTTACCAACACCTCGCCCTTTTTGTCTTCCGAAACCTTGACCATTTGATGGCGAATGGGCGATTGGGCAACTTCAATTTCAATTTTCTCCGGGCGATCCAACAGAGAAATAATTCCCGACAATTCTTCGGGATAGGTAGCCGAGAAAAAAGCCTTTTGACTTTGCTCTGCTAGTTGCAGAATATTTTCCACATCTTCCGCAAATCCCATTTCCAACATGCGATCTGCTTCATCTAAAACGAAAAGTGATATTCGCTCCAGACGTAAACTTTTGCGCTTTAGGTGATCCAACACCCGTCCCGGGGTTCCCACCACTAACTGGCTCCCATGCCGCAAAAAATCTAATTGTGGTCCGATGGGCTGTCCGCCGACCAAATTGGCCACGGAAAATTTTGGCCATTTTCTTCCCAACTTTTTCGCCTCTTTGCCAACTTGCATGGCGAGCTCACGAGTGGGGCAAAGCACTAATCCTTGCGGAACTCGTCGCTCACAATTCATTTTGGCAAAAAAGGGCAGCAGAAAAGCCAAGGTCTTCCCACTCCCCGTTCCCGATTTGGCCAATAAATCTTTGCCCGCAAGTAGGGCGGGAATTGCTTTTTCTTGGATGGGCGTAGCCTCACGAAAAGAGAGTTCTTGCAGAACTTCCTGAATTTCGGGGGGAAAGGAAAAATTTGTGAATGGAGTCGACATAAAAAAACCCGAGTATCGCTACTCGGGTTCCTCTTGAATTCTTAAAAAAGAATTACCAGCGTCCGCCGCCGCCGCCACGGTTTCCACCGCCGCTGCGTCCGCCGCCGCCACCAAAACCGCCGCCACCTTCACGAGGAGCCATCGGCTTAGCTTCGTTAACCGTCATAGGACGTCCGTCCCAGTCAGCGCCATTCAATTTAGCGATAGCTGCTTGAGCTTCAGAATCAGAAGCCATTTCCACGAAACCGAAACCTTTGCTTCTTCCGGTAGCGCGATCAGTGATTACTTTGGAAGACTCCACAGTTCCATATGGAGCAAACGCATCTGACAATGCATCGTCCGTCACAGAGAAAGGTAGATTTCCTACGTATAATTTTTTACCCATTACAACCTCCTTAAGGCATTTGGGGCCATCAGAAGGTTCAGGGCACACCACGTGCCAGAGACTCAAAAGAAGGCAGACATTAGACAGGGGTAAACTACCAAATCTCTGACCAAATGCAATATTATTCCTCGCCTTTGGCCTTCAATTGAGAATCATTTTCCTGAATGAACTGCCGAATTTCCTCATTGAAATCCAGGAGTCGCAACCACTGCTCTTTATACAGGGTAACGGGAAATCGCCCCATCCCGTAGAGCGAAACGGCTCCCTTTTGACTAACCTTCAAACTAAGGGTTCCCCGCTTGGGCTTCTGCTTCAATAGTTCATTTTCTTTTTTCAGACGCTCTAGTTCGGCCTTCAAATCTTGGTCAGACATAAAAACTCCTATATTTTCCATAATTTAGCCTGAAATCAGGATATTTCGCAAGGCCAACTCGCGGGTTTCCAGTGAACGAACCCCAAATTGAAAACCTAGTAGTCAAAATTCTTAGGAGGTGCGTAAAAAAAACCGATACATTTCCTGGAAGGAGTTCTTGCGCTTGTTGTTATCTAGAATCAATCTTTCACTAGTTTTGTTCCTGGCTTGGACGGGCAGTGCCTGGCCCGAACAAACAACCACACCGCGTCAATCTCCTCTCCCGATGGCTCGGCCGAATCGGCAACAAGAAGAATGCAAACGATCAAAAGAGAAATTGCTAAAGATTGTTTGCGACAGAGACCTGAGTCAAGATGATTGCTTCGAGATTCAAAGAAAATTCGACAAACTCGTTTTTGAGTGTGTCCGTCAGCCCACTCGTGGGGATGCGGCTACCGTTACGGGCAAAGAAAGATCGCTACCGGCTAAACCTCCGGAAGAAATTAAAAATCCTATCACAGCTTCTAAAGACGCCTTAGCCAGAGAAAATACTGACGTCAGTCAGACCGGCGCACTTGAACAAAATGGCAAAAATATTTCGGAAGGATTTAAGGAAAACAACAAAATTGCTGGCGAAATAGAATCTGGCATCTCCACAACAAAAGACTTCAAATACTTGCAACTTGATTCTGCAATAAAATCATTAGATCGAGTTCAAGAATCTTTTGGCGGCTTCTCGAAAATGCCTCCTGAGGAGCAACAACGATTTTATCAAGATCAAACTCTCGTTAATGAAGTCGTGCAAAGCGTACAAAGCAGAAAGCCTGTCACATTCCAAAAAATAGAGTCCGCCAATTATCCTGAGGTAAAGCAAAAGCTAGAACTTGTTGCATCCGCAGACTTTCTAGAAAATGAATTTTCGAAGGAACGAGCCTATGTTATTTCCCAAGTTGCAACATTTGGCAGTCTACAATTTAAAAATGCCGAGGCTCAAGATCGCCTAGCTTCGCCCCAAGAAACCTCGAATTTTAGTGCCAAACATAACAACAACTCCATTTCAGATTCTAAATCTCTAACTGTAGTGAAAGACAGCCAGACTTCTGAAATCTCAGCAGTTTCGAATCTGGGTAACTCTCCGAAGCCTGTTAGTCCAGACTCCAAATCGCCAGGCAAAGATAAAATAAAGAAAATGGACCTAGCTGAACTACAAAAACGATTACGCGAAAAGATGGCCACATTAAACAAAGAAAAGAAAGAAAAAGAAGCGTTATCGAACTTTTCAAGTGAGCTTGGAGATGGAATTGCTGCCCTAAAAATATCTAACTCCAGTGCGAATAACGAAGATATAGACCCGCTGGACTCACTGAAAAAGGATTTTTCTTTAGAAGGTATCGAAACTGACCAAGAGGTCCGTCGCCTCCAAGAAGAAGGAGCCCGGGACCTGGCGTCGTCCTCAGGAATTCTTTTAATTGACAGCAAAAATCTGTTCGAGCGCGTATCAGAATATCATCGCGCATGTCTAAAAAAGGAATGCGTTAGATAAAT
>CAYZLH010000398.1:0-3090 GCA_964478795.1 uncultured Bdellovibrionales bacterium
AAACAACTTCGTACGGCTTTGAGCTCATTTTTTCAACTTTTTGAGAACTGCCGCCATGTTGATCTCTTCTTCGTTTCTACGCTCTTGATAGCTGGCGAGATCAATCTCATCTTCAAATTGTTCACGAATCGCCCGAATCCGTTGCGACAAGGGCGGATGAGTATACTCCAGCTTCACCACCCACGGGTGAGGATACAAATTACTTAGCTGATCCATGCTTAATTTTTTCAAAGCACTAATTAGACTATTCCCCTCGCCCACCGCACGCACCGCAAATGCATCGGCGGCAAATTCATTGGCCCGGGAGAGCGCGTTTTGCCCGAGGTTCAACACAAAGGAAACTAAGGGAAACAAAAAGAATGCAGCGAAGGCCGTGCTGTGAAAAGAAGCGGTCCAGCCCAAATCGGCGTGCAAGGCCTCGGCCCCATATAGAAAATGAAAGCAGTAGAGAAAAAATCCCATCGTCAAAAAGGAGAGCGCCATGCCCACGGGAATATGCTTCAGCTTCGCATGGCCAATTTCATGGGCCAACACGGCCACTAATTCTTCTGGGGTATATTTCTCGATTAAAGTATCGAACAAAACAATTCGGCGATTTTTCCCGAACCCAGTAAAAAAGGCATTGGCCTTGGCCGTTCGCCGTGAACCGTCCATCACAAACAATCCTTGCACCGGAAACCGTAACCGCTCGGCCATTCGCAAAATTGCTGTGCGAAGCTCCCCTTCGGGCAAAGGATCCAAGCGAAAGAACAGTGGCAACAATAATACCGGGGCCAAATAACTCAGTAGAATTTGCACCACCACCACAAATCCCCAGGCCCATGCCCAAGCGTGCGCCAACTCCGTGAACACATAAATGATCACCAAGAGAATTGGCCCACCAATCAGTATGGTGAGCAGCAGCTCCTTAATTTTGTCGATCCCAAAGGTTTTCCAGCTAGTGCGATTGAAACCAAATTTTTCTTCGATGGAAAAAGTCGAATAACACACGAAGGGAATTGCGAGCAGCCACTGGACTAGAAAGAAAAACGCTAAAAACTGCACGCTGGAAACCATGGGGTTGCTGCCCGCTGTCCACTCGGCCACCCGCAGATAGAAACCAGAATGCAAAACGGCCAGCGCGAGAATCACCCCGAACCCGGAAGACCAAAGCGCAAATCGGCCTTTTGTTTGTAGATACGCCAGGGCTCGCTCCCGGCGCTCCCCACTCCAATCGGCACTCAGTTCTTCATCAATTGGCGCAGAGCGAGAATGGGCCGCATTTAGCTGGTAAAACCAAAAGTCCGCCAGCCATGAGGCACACACGATCGCCGAAAAAATCCAAACCCACATGCTAAGTCTCCCCTTCGCGAACGCATTTTTCCCGGCTATACTCGATTCATGGACAAATTTCTCAACGCTAACCCTAACCCACTGTCATTTTTCGAGCACCTGCAAGTTCGCGGCTTGATTCACGATCATACCCCATCCCTTTTGGAATATCTAAAGAGCTGCAAAGAATCCGGCATGGTTCCTAAAGTGTATTGCGGATTTGACCCTTCGTCCTCGTCTCTGCAAGTGGGTAATTTGCAGGCGGCCATGCTGCTGCGCAGAGCCCAGCTGCACGGCGTGCAGCCCATTATTCTATTGGGGGGAGCCACAGGATTGATCGGCGACCCTTCGGGAAAAAAAGAAGAACGTAATTTGCTCGACAAAGCTGAGGCCGCGAAGAATCTAAAAAACATTCAAGCCCAGCTGAGCAAAATCTTAGATTTCTCCCCCGGAAAGTACCAAGCCAAAATTGTAAATAATTTTGATTGGTTTCAGGATTTTCGCTTCCTCGATTTTTTACGGGATGTGGGAAAATTCATTACCATCAACTATATGATCGCTAAGGAAAGCGTAAAAATCCGTATGGAAACGGGAATTTCTTACGCTGAGTTCGGCTATATGTTGATTCAAGGTTACGATTTTTTGCATCTCTTCGAAAAAGAAGATTGCCGGATCCAATTGGGCGGTAGCGATCAGTGGGGCAATATGACCACGGGCTTAGAGCTCATCCGTCGAAAACACGGCAAAGAGGGGTATGCCATTTCCGCTCCGCTCATGACTGATGCGGCGGGAAATAAATTAGGAAAATCCGAAAAGGGCGCCATCTATCTCGATGAAAAGATGACTTCGCCCTTTCAGTTTTACCAATTCTGGCTGCAACAAGCCGATGCCGATGCGCCAAAACTTTTGAAGTACCTAACTCTGCTCTCGGATAAATATATCACTGAGCTGGAGGGGCAAATTCAATCGCAACCGGAAGCCCGCGCGGCCCAACGCGTACTCGCCCACGAACTCACGCGCTTGATTCACGGCGAAGAGGCGGCTTTGGCCTCGGAAAATGCGACACGCGTTTTGTTTTCCAAAGACCCTAAAATTTTGGAGTCGTTAAGCGATAGTGGGTTAGCACTTCTTGCCCAAGAAGTGCCTAGCTCGAAGTTTCCTGGCGCCACTTCCGTGATTGATCTTTTGGTGCTCACGAAACTTTGTGCCTCTAAGGGCGAAGCTCGTCGGCACCTGAAATCTGGCGCGGTTACTCTCAATCGGGTGAAAGTTACGGATGAAAGCGCGAAGGTGGAAGAGAGCACTTTCGCGGGCAAAAAAATGATTTTGCTTGGCGTAGGCAAAAGCAATTTACACCTAGTACTTCGCTAAGCCTCCCGCAGCGAGATTTTGCGGGAAAACCTTTCGGGGCAACCCTACGCCGAGATTTTTCGCACTCCGTGTTCGGTGATCACATAGTCCAGCACCTGGTCGGTTTCTTCGGCCGGCAGATCATGGGGGGAAAACTGCCATTCAAAGGCGACACCCACACGAATTCCGGGAAACCCCTGTAAAAAGCGATCGTAAAAACCCTTGCCTTGCCCCAGGCGGCGGCCCTTTCCGTCAAAAGCCAAAAGAGGCACAAAACACGCAACTATTCGTTTTTTGTCGGCCAACGGCAGACTCTTTTTCGGCTCCAAAATTCCATAACTGCCAATATCAAAATGCTGGGGGTTGAGTGGGTCGGCTACCCGAAACTCCATTTGCCCGTTCTTACTGAGCACCCGGGGAAAACAGAAC
>CAYZLH010000399.1:0-3088 GCA_964478795.1 uncultured Bdellovibrionales bacterium
CATTGAACTCCGGACGTAACGCGCGGGCCTTGGTGGCCATAAAACCCTTACGATCATTCCACCGACGCTCGCGTACCCAACGCACATATCCTTCTAGCGATTCTTCCGTGGGCGCATCAACGGTTTTAGAAAAGTCTAAATCAAGGAGTCGACCGGGGGATTTGATCTCTTCAGCATTCTTAGGAACCTTGATCAGACCTTCAGCGGCGGATGTGAAAGGGATGAATAGGGCTAGGATTAGGTATTTCATAACATCACTCGAGTTTACCACCATAGATCATCACCAGTTCGGCAAACAGTTGTTTGTCTACTTTGTGCATCATGGCGGATTGAATTAATTTAAAGGCTTCAAAGGGGGCTTTTGCTTTGGAGTAGGTGCGGTCAGTAGTTAGCGCATTGAAGATATCAGCAATGGCCACAATTTTTGCAAAAATGGAAATCTGGTTATCGGTGAGACCATGTGGATAGCCACCGCCGGCGTTTTCTTCATGGTGGTGGAGCACGGCAAGTTTGGCCCGTTGGGAAACATCGCGGTTGTCTTTTAATAGTTCGTAGCCCCAGCTGGTATGCTGGCGCATCTCTTCCCATTCCGCTTTGTCCAAGGGGCCTGGCTTGTTGATAATTTCTGGCTTCACTTTGCATTTGCCAATATCGTGCAAAAGCCCAGCAATGCCCAAGTCGACAAGATCAGCTTCGGTGGCGATTTTCAAACGCTTGCCCAAAGCGATCGCGTTCAATCCCACGCCCACCGAGTGTTGATAGGTATAGGGGTCGTGCGAAGAAAGGCGAATCAAGTGGTAAAAAGCTTTGGGGTCGCGCACCAATACGTTCACGAAACCGGATACGGCTTTCATTCCCTTGCGAATGTTCTCCGGTGAAGGATCTTGAAATAGTTCTTCGGTAATCCGCACGGCCGAGGAGCGCATGAGGCTTACTTGAGCTTCGGTGGTTACCTGCGGTGCGCCCACCAAAAAGGTTTCTAGGTATTGTCGTACTTGCCCGGCGTCGGTGCGATTTAGATAAATCTTGTCGATACCCGCATCAAGAAGCGATTGAATTTCAAAGGCAGAGAATGCCGAACTTTTTTCCCGAAACGTACGGTAACGTTTGCCGCGTTTCACATAGAAAGACACTGCTGGAATGGAATCTGGTCGAATCAAATGAATTCGCAGAGCCACGAAGGGCTCTTTATTTTCGGGGGCCAATTCTTGGAAGAATTCATTCAAAGATCTACTTACGGGATCTTCCCCAACAATCGGATTTGTCTCTATTTTCTCTGCTGTGCTCATATAGGTTTGGCCTTTCCTTTTCGGCCAAATCTGCGGAAAGATTTAACTCCGTGTCCACAATTTGATAGGTGTAAAAACTTTAGACAGATTCCCACTGACCCAAAGCTGGTCACTAGGCAGGGCCGAGCTGAAGATTCGTTTTAATATCCAGTGGTTAGAGGTATTTTTCGGCTGTAAAGGTTTCTGGCATCCCCGTTGCAATTTCAATTCTAGATTGGTTGTGTTGTTGTTGCTGGAGGTAGTTGCTGATGTCTGCTTACTTAGATAAATCTCAAGGGATCACGTTTGTTTATTCCAATATCTACGATCTATACACACAGGCGAAAGAAGCTAAGCTAGATTCTCCCTTTGTGGCGGAGCGCCCCCGGGTGATCAAAGCCGAAGGTTCGCAAGTGGTAGAAGAGTTTCAGCCCAAAGAGTTCGTGCGCCCTCAAGGTGTGATCGAAGCGGAATGTAAAGCGGAGGCGAAATCACCCAATCCTGTATCCAATTTACAAAAAAACTTGAAAGATCTGAGTGATGCGCACGAAAAGCTAAGATTCTTATTGCAAGAGCTGGATGCGTTAACGAAGAAGAAATAACAAACACCCCGCAATTCCTCGCGGGGTTCACTTACGCTTTAAAGATTTGGTCGAATTTTTCCGCAGGACCAAGATCCGTAGGCGGACGAATTTTCGGAACTTTAATAGTCAATGTACCATCGGTATAGTAACGTTGAATCTTTTTCGTATCAACCCCTTCCGATAAACTGAGGGTTTCCACGATCGTCTGGTAACTATTCGTTTTTGTGAGCGACTGTGCTTCCTGATTTTTTAGTTGATCTTGGAAGCGCCGAGCGAGCGAAATCTTCAATTGGTGGCCCTCGCCCGAAACAAACACATTCTGTGCCTCATGGGCGGCCATTTTGATTTTCACCGTGTAATCTGTTTCTGTCTCACTCACTACGGGATTTAGGCCCTTTAAGCGATAGAATGGATCTTCGCCGCGTTGATCGAAGTGGGTGAGCTTTTCTAACCGATCATTGCGAAGGGTATTAATTTTTCCCAAGGCATCGGAATCCAGGCGTTTCACTTCGTTGGCAGTGTTTTCGGCGATTCGCAAATATTCCTTCTGGGTATTTTCGTTGAGCGATTTTACGCGATCAGAATTTAGCTTTTTCACTAACTCTGCCTGCTGTTCGCCTTGTTTGGAAATTTCTACGATTTCCCGATCAATTTTCGTCTTGGCTTGTTCCGCCTGCTTCAGGCGTTCCCGTTCGGCTTGGGCCTTGGCTACTTCGAGCGCGTTTTTTTCTTCTTCTACAGCCCGTTTCTTTTGCGCTAACAATCGGGCTTGGGATTCTGAAGAATTTACATTATCGACTGCCATGGGGGTATCTCCTAATGGGTAAAGCCTTGGTTTTCTTGCGCCGTATTTTGCACGATATTAAAGTAAACCTTAGCCACTTCATCATAGGTTTCGGCATCAAGAGTTTCTAGGAAGGCGCGTTTGCTACTGATCGTTGGACGCAAAATCATTTGCTCCAGCAGGGCTTCCGCTTTTTCTACTCGTTCTGATCTTTCTTGGGATCCCAAATCGGTGGCGATTCGAGAAATTGTTTTGCGATCGAAGAGCAGGTGATTCCCCATAGCAGACTGCTCTAACAGGTATTTTACCTGCTCCAATTGCTCTTCGCTGACGTAAATCATGATCAACCGCCTCCGTTGCGGTCATCGAAAACCCCATCCATGAGGTTTTTCCCCGAGCTATAAGTGTAACGAAGAAAGAGCAGCAACTGCAAGATCTCCATGTTACAATTT
>CAYZLH010000400.1:0-3087 GCA_964478795.1 uncultured Bdellovibrionales bacterium
AAGATTGTTGGCGAGTGAACACGCGCGAGATTAGGTCTTTGCGCATTTTTTCGTTGATGCGAAAAGCTAATTTTCCTGTCCAAATTTGTTCCAGAAGGCCAGAGAAGATGAACACTGCACCGATCAAAAAGGCCAAAAAACTCAACAGGAGCAGGGCTTCGCCGCCCGTCATTGTGTCAAAATTCTGTCCGTAGATGATCACTTCGTGGGTAGTGTCGCTCTTTCCCTTCATCAAGTTGTTCAAAATGAACTTAATTGGCAATGGGATAAGGATCGCGAGAAAGATTTGGCTGAAAAGAACTGCACCTACACCGAGGGCAGAAAGGCGAAATGGCTTAAGATGGCTCCAAACGTAAGGGAACTTTCTCCACGGCAATTTCAAAGGTGACTCCAAGAAGGCAAGCTAGGGGTTAAATAACGCGGAATGTAATATCATTTTCTTTTCGCCAGGGAAAGAGATATATAACACCATGTGTTAGAAAGACCCCTATGAGTAGAACGCATTTTCTTCAGAAATATCCATATGATGGCCGAGTTGCCACCAAACTGCAGGCAGGTTTTGGCCTGGAGTGTGAGCTATTGTCGCCGGATTTGGTGCTGCAGAATTGCACGCCAACCTTTCCTGTACCCGCCAACTGGGCGCAGCTCCCGCTTGGTGAACGGCAGCAGATCCTTACTGCCGAAATGGCCGGAGTTCCCTTTGGCCAGAAACCGGTTTTATTCCGTTCCCCGCAAGGCGTGGAATTGCACTTGGATGATACGGGAAATTTAGAGTGGAAGATTGGACCTCTAGCGGATCTCGAGGCACTTTTTCAGGAGCAGAATGTATTGGCGAGTCTGGGCCAAGGATCGTATCAGGCGATGGTGAGTTTTCCTCACGAAGTCTTTTTTAATGGCCCGAATGCTTTGGCCGAAAATTTGGGCTGGTTAAATTTCTTTCAAGACTACGATATTTTGGAGCGCGCGATCGAGGGTCTAAAGCGGTGGCAGGTGAGTGGACAGCCACCGTTAAAAAATTTTTCGCACCCTTATTTGGGGCCCATGGTGGAAGTGCGGCATCGTTATCTAAGAAAATATTTAAGAGAAAATTCGGAAAAAAACTTTTTTGATGAAGAAAATCTACAACTAGCCCGCGTTCGTGAACAAAGTTTTAAATACGTCGGAGCGGTGACCTATCGGCCAGATATTGCGGGGCCCGATCGGATCTGTCTTGAGGTTCGAGATGCTCATCGAGATCTCGAGAAACTGCGTCAGAGAGTATTGCGCATTCTCTATTTTCGAAATGGTCTTATGACTGAATTTTCTCGATTTGCAGATATACCGGCCTTTGACTCCGAAAAGTGTTTTGCACTTTTTTCTGCCGAAACACAAATGTGGCTTCGCTCTGTTTTCGCGCGGGATATACCCGCCCGAGCTGAACAATATCCAAAGGCCAAATTTGTTCATGAGATCTTTCGGAATTTTTCGTATCCCCTGCGAGATTGGCGGCAAGTCTTGGCTACGCTAAATTGCACAGGTGAAATACAAAGAGTACTTGAGGCGCAAGAGGATTTTATAGAAAGAGTTTCGCAAATTCAGAAAAAAAATTTATCTAACTCCGAGAATAGGATTTTCGTACAACTTTACGTTTGTGAATTTATCGAGCGAAGTGGAATTTTTAGCTTCTATCAACGCCAGGAGAGTGCATGGATGCGGTAGAAAATTTTTTTGATCCCAAGCAAATGGCCTGGATCGAAGACGTAAAATTTCGACTCACAGTAAGGGGAGAAAAAATTAAAACGGGAAGAAAACTTCTCCTGATTTCTACCCAAGGGCTCAGCGATGGTGAACGTCAAGTCTTGACGGATTTATATTTGCGCAATTTTGAATCGGGCTGGATTTCCTTTCCACTGAAAGAGCGGGCCAGTCATTTAATGACAAGAATCGATCGGCGAGTATTTAATTTTGGCAGATTCGTGGTGAATTGGATTCCTCGATTTCGCCGGAAATCGTATAGCGTCCCCCGCTCGCGAGCGTTGGAAGTTATGCTAAAAATTGCACCTCACGAGGAGGAAAAATTACGGATTTATCTCAATAACATTCTAAAAAATCGTCGAAAAACCATTGGAAAGTTTCGCATGGAGGGCTCGCAATTCTCTAAGGGTAATTTGCGCGACAATCGCACGCTCACCGGTGGGCACAACTGTTCAAGTTGGATTGCTACAGCACCCATTGGAAATAATGACCAACCTTTGCTGGAGTTACTTGGTGGGGATCGAGATTTGGAAATAGGTACGAATCCCGGTTGGTGGACAAACTGGCTCGCTGCTACTGCCCCGGCAGATCGAGTGCCATTTGTGATTCATTGGACGCCGCTTCCACTCGAAACAGCCAAGGCCGCTATTGCTTCCGGTGCTAGTTTTAACTGGGACTTTCGGAGGCATTGATGAAAGAGCTATGGATCATTCGACATGCTTCAACTGCCTGGAATATCGAAAAACGGTTTCAGGGTAGCCGTGATATTGAGCTTTCTACTGAGGGAAGAGTGGAGGCCGAGCCGTGGACTAGTTCGTTCCCCGAAATGGATTGGATCTATTCGAGTCCGTTACAAAGAGCTATTCAAACTACGGAGATTGTTTTTCCTAACAAAAAATATATTGTTGCGCCTGAATTAAGGGAGCTAAATTTAGGCGAATGGGAAGGGAAAACTCAACAGGAGCTAAAGGTTTCAAATACGGAGTGGCGAGGACTTGATTTTGCTCCGCCAGGGGGAGAGAGTTTGCGGCAGGTGATGGGGCGAGTCGCAAATTTTTTGAGTTCGCTTCCCCAAGAGGATGGGAGAGTGGCGATCGTTTCTCATAAGATGACGATTCATGCTTTTTACGCCTTGGCGACGGGGTGGACGGCGGAGGGAAAGCCCAAAGAACGCTTACGTTTTCCCAGGCTTCATCGATTTTTTTATGATGGCAAACTCGCTATTGATCAACTGAACGAGTCTTTATGAAGTGGCTGGAACAGCAAAAATTAAACTCTCCTTTCGCTGGAAAACTGGAATTTTCCGGCGCAGATACACGCAATGCATTTTTGAAAGTAGTGTATGCGGCGGGA
>CAYZLH010000401.1:0-3068 GCA_964478795.1 uncultured Bdellovibrionales bacterium
ATGGACTTTAATTCAGGAAGAGAATCCTGCTTGAATTCTAACCCACTATGGCGAGATCGAGCTTCTTTTATTAGCCCTTCAGAAGCTTCCACCCCAATAGCCTTGAACTTTTTCTGATTTAAGTAAGCTACGTCTCGCCCAGACCCGCTGCCAACATCTAGAGTAGGGGCCTCGGGATGAAAAAATGCCTGAACCAATTCATAAATTCGAACGGGCTGAATATTTTCAAAACGATCCGCAAAGGAGGCGGCATCTTGGTTGTAAATATCTAAGGTTTTCGTCACAGAAATATTGTAGCAGATTCGTGGCGATCCGAGCCAGAATTTACTCTTTGCGAAAATTTATGTGAACGACCGTCGCTCAGTCATTGACCTATTTCAATCTCTCTTCCTCTCCCTTGTGTCTAAGTATTTAGCCAACGCCTCTTTACTGGAAACCCAATTACGGCCCTCTGTGTGTGCTTCTAACTTTCCGCTTCGAGCCAGTAAATTTAAATATTTTTCGGAAAATTTACTTCCTGCAGCCAGCTTGGCTAGAGGAATGAGCTTTCCTTGTGGTGATTTAAATGCCTTTAAATAGATATTCATGGAGCGCTCAAGACCAATCATGGCGCCCACGAAAGCATTCACGATAACTAGCAATGATAATTGAAGCTTTTTCTCATTTAAACCAAGTCGTATATTTTTCTGATTCATGTTCTAATTTCTATTTGTGAAAATATTTTTTGCCACGCTTTTCACCAACACCCTTAAGCTCTTTTGCTTCCACTAGCTCCTTAAGATCACGCTCTAAAGTTCGCTTTGGGACTTCTGACAAAAACATAGCTAGATCCGCCATTTTAAATGGGGAATTCTTTTTAGCGAATTTTATGATCTGCTGTTTTCTGTGCTCGGGCCGTTTTCGTTTCCCTTGCTCGTAAAGTTTTTGAGCCTCAGTTACCACTTCTTGGGATGCAGTGGCGAAACAATCGGCCATAAACTCTAAAAATGGGTGCAGACTATTTAGTTTTTTCGATTGGCGAATAGCAGAATAGTATTCATCTCGATTTCTCATCACAACCGTTTCACTGGGAATATAACGAGCTATCTCTTCTTCTTGCCTCAGAAGTAAAAGATGCTGAAAGAGCCGCACGGAGCGGCCATTTCCGTCGGCAAAAGGGTGAATAGCTACTGCCATATAATGAAATGCAAAGGCTCTGGCATAGTGATTTTCGCCCTCAGTTTCTCGAATCCATGCCCAAAGATCTTTCATTAAATCTGATAGCAGCAGGGGATCGGGGCATTTATCGATCACCTTTCCAGTTTTTGCATTCACGATAGAAACTTCAATGGTCCTTAGTCGTCCAGACTGTTTGGGATCGATAGTGTCTTTTGTGACTAGCTTTTGGAGATCGCAAAAATCTTGAATGGAGGGAAGACGAGAATCTTTGGCTAAGCTCTCGGCATAATTGAGTGCATCGCGATAGTTAATCACTTCTTGCTCGTCTTGATTCTTGGGTTCTATATTTTTTGCGCCTAGGAGTGTGGTTACGGCTCGCTCTTGCAGCTGATTTCCCTCAATTTGATTAGAGTAGGTGATGGCACGAATTTTTGCCTGCCGTAACAAGGCTACTTCAATCGGGCTGGCTAATACTTCATCAAGAAATGGTCTTGCGGCAGAAATCTTCATCAGAGAATTCACAAACTTATTGGTGAGCTTTAATTCGTGAGCAATCCCGTATTTTTCTAGGCTGGGGTATTTCTTCATAGTCTTATTATCCGCCAAATATCCGCCAGTGACAAGATGGCGGATAAAGATATCCGCCAAATATCCGCCATTTACATTGTGGCGGATATGCGTTTTAGAGTGAGCTTGTAGAGGGTTAATTGCCGTCTTAAAAAAATAGATAAGCAATTATTTCAGCAATAACAATTAAGTGAGGCGAATAAACAAAAGATTTCAGCGGGTTGGGTAGTTGCGGTGGAGCGCAAAAAGCTGGGCACCAGAAGACAAACTCCGCAATGATTTCAATAATTTATAACATGGTGCCCAGGACTCACTCCTCGCATCCGTTTCGTCGCCTCGAGGCCGGCGCGCCCCCCCTTTTCGTCCATTCATGGATCCGCTCCCCACAAGCGGGGAGGCAGGCTTTGTCGGGGGATGATTTTCATATAAAAGAGTCGTAAACTTATTATCAAATATCCCACACGCTTAAACACTGATGAGGAATAGATGAAGCCTAAAAGGATTTTGTTGGTAAGGCATGGAGAATCCGAAGGTAACATAGATCATGATGTATATGGCAAGAAGCCAGATTACACACTGACGCTAACTCCTAGGGGAGTAACTCAAGCCCAAGAAGCAGGTAAAAAATTGCGGGATATAGTTGGGACAGAAACCATCAAATTTTATGTTTCTCCTTTTTGGCGGACCCGAGAAACCTTTGAAAATATTGCAATGCACCTAGAGCGCAAACAATTTGTTTTTGCTGAGGAGCCAAGAATTCGCGAACAAGAGTGGGGACATCTCCGCGATCGCAAAGCAGGAGAAGAGGTTATGAAGGCCCGTGACGCCTACGGTACCTTTTACTACCGAATCCCAGATGGAGAATCTTGCGCCGATGTTTACGATCGTTTAAGTGGATTTTTCGATACTCTCCATAGAGATTTCGAAAAGCCAAGTTTTCCTCAGAACGTTGTTATCGTTACACACGGAATGGCGATTCGCCTCTTTCTGATGAAGTGGTTTCATTGGACGGTGGAAGAATTTGAGAAAATTGCCAATCCAAAAAATTGCGAAATCATTGAATTACAATTACAGGAAAGTGGGAAATATAAGTTGTTAACAGACCTGAATACCCATGAAGTTTTTCATAAATTTCAACGACCGCTGAAAACAATTTAGAGGAAAATTTCCCACCAGTAAAACGATAACACCTCTATGAAACCCAAAATCCTCTCCAAATCTAAACTCCTCAAAGGCTTTCAATGCCCAAAGAGTATGATGCTATCCATTCTGCATCCTGAACTAGAGGGTGAAACCGATGAAGGGCAAGAGTGACCTGACCCCCAAAAACTGTACAGGGAAGT
>CAYZLH010000402.1:0-3062 GCA_964478795.1 uncultured Bdellovibrionales bacterium
TTTTTGACAATGGATCGAAGGGCAGCTCCGATTCTGAATATGTAAAACAAACATTTTTGCAGCTCAAAAAAGCGGGATGGCGGTTAGAAGCTCATCTTCATAATCATCCGTTTGATTTTGGCCCCGGGAGATCTGGCGAGATTGGCGGACGATTGGCCCCAAGTACTGTAGACATTTCTACGTATTTAGATATTCAGCCAGAGCGTATTGTGATCACCAATGGTTTGGAATCATCGGAGCTTACTTTTGCAGAACTCCAATCACTGGCCCTTTTTCCGCAAAAGTAATTAGTGGCGATTAAAAGATCTGTTGCATCTTACCGACCAAATAAGGTGCTAAGAATAAAAAGATCATTCCAAAGAGTAAGAGTCGCCCCTGAAAAGGGTTAAAATCCTTCCACAGCCACTTCCATGAAAAGCCGAAAATGAATCGGCCTACGGAAAATTCAAAAACCATCATCCAAAGAAACCAAATTGCGCCCACTTGAATGGCTTCCTTTGGTGTGCGTGGGCTGATCCACGGCACGGAGATATAGGTGATCAGGAATATCAGTAAAGAGCCACTGAACACGGCTAATTGTCGCGACCGTAAATCACCAACTTTGGGAGCCAAAAATTTTGCCCGTAATATACCGTGGATCATTTCCACGATAGCAATTAGCATCCAAATAGCAAACGCTCTACCTAACATCTGCAGACGCTAGGAAAGTCGGGAGTCGTTTGTAGTTTCCAGCAATTCGATCGCATATCCATCAGGATCCTTCAAGAAGGCCATGGCGCGATTTCCGCTAGGGGTTTTGCCTGGTCCCCATGAGAAAGACAGTCCGTGTTCCTGCAATTTTTTGCCGATCGCCTCTACAGATTCCACCTGATAGGCCATATGACCATAACCTTTGCCGAGCTCGTAAGTGGTAACATCCCAGTTATAGGTGAGTTCGATCATCGGCCCCGCATCGCCCTCGGCCTGCAGAAAGGCCAAGGTGAATTTACCTTCAGGATATTTATCAAGGCTTAACAAACGGAAGCCCAAGACTTCGGTATAAAATTGAATAGATTTTTCTAAATTTCCGACGCGAATCATGGTGTGCAAGTACTTCATAAGGAGTAACTAACACAGATTCGTTTCCGAAAAAAGAAGCCTATTGCGTCAGCGGTTTTCCGTTGAGACGCTTTTCAAAGTGGAGATGCGGTCCGGTGGACCTACCGGTACTTCCCACATTGCCAATGTGCGCGCCCGCTTCTACCGTTTGACCAACCTTCACTAAAATTTTCGAAAGATGGGCATAGCGCGTTTCATATCCCTCGGCATGGGCGATTTTGATCAGTTTTCCATAAGCCCCGGCATTTCCGGCATGAGTAACCTTCCCTTTTGCCGCTGCTTTTACGGGGGTGCCTTTTGGAGCGGCGTAATCCCAGCCGGCGTGGAATTTCATTTTTTTCAAAATGGGGTGACGGCGCATCCCTGGCTTACTGGAGAGTCTCGCCTTAATTGGTGGCACGAACTCTACTCCCGCCACACGGTAAGGAGAGAATTCCAAAACTTCCTCAAGCGAGGCTACTTCTTCCGCAGAATTAAAATATTTTCTCACTAAACCTTTGTCACCTCGGAAGAGTTTGGCGAATTCTTGTTTTTCCACCCAGATAAATAGATTATTTTTCATAATGTCACCGCCGATTTCCAAACGTAAGTGGGCATTCCCTTCGGGATCGTATACTTCTTCTGTGATTCTAAAAGGTGTTCCGCGTTTCAATTCAATTTGTAACCCTTCCGGAGCGAGTTCTTCATCATCATTGGGGTCGAGGGCACTTTCAAACACCTCCACATTCATGACGTAGTCTCGATCAATATAGTAAGGAGGGAACTGCACTTTAGTATTTCGTGGACGCAATTGTTCGCGATCGTCTTCAGTGTAGCGCGGATCCGCGGCACTATTTGGATTACGATTGAGATCGGTATTAGCGCAGGCAGTGGCTAGGAGGCAGAATGTGATTAGCAAAAAACTCGGTCGAAACATGATAAAAACTCCTTGCCTACTTATCGGATTTGAGTGTTGAAAAATAAGATGAGCTCCGAAATAATTTTACAGACCAGACCCTAGATAGATGTGAAAACTTTAGAGTCGTAGCCGAATCGAATTTTTTAATTGCTTGACCTAAATTACACGCTGGCGGAGGTTTTCGGAGTTAGCTTTATTCTTAATAGCGATTCTACGATATCAACAGTACCGAAGAATCTTTGCGATCTTAGAACAGGAAGTGATCCCCACCACTAATGCGATTACGATTGACCACATAAAAGCCCCCTATAGCTTTAACGGCCAAATCGGTACTGCCTGCATCGGAGGTCACCATACAGGTCAATTTTATACAATAATATCAAATACTTATAATTGTTGACTACTATGGTTGGTTGTTATAGTTTAACCACCCCCTACGAAGCACTTAGCCCATTTTGGCGCTTAGCGATTCTCGCAGGGATAACATTGAAAGTGAGGCCCTTGATGAAAGCGTTATCTCTCTTTGTATTGTCTACGGTGGTGGCTGTTTCGGCAACCACATCCGTGGCAGAAGCTCGCTACTACTCCCGTGAGGAGGTCAGAACTTGCCGTTCTGACGGCGAAGACGTAGGCGTTGGCGCCCTAGTGGGTTGCGGCGTTGGCGTGGGTCTCAGTGCCATCCTTGGCAACAAAAAGGCCGGCGATTTAGCGGCTAGTTGTGTGGGTGGCGGCGTGGCCGGTGGCTTGATTGGCGCTTTGAGCTCCATGAAGTGCCGTGATCGCGTGGTATATATCGATAACGTAGATCGTTATCTCGACGATGGTCGATTTGAGCGACCCTACGCTTGGCAGGGCGGTTATTCGGTAGTGGTAGAAAAGACCATTTATCGCAACGACGGCTCGGTTTGCCACGTCTATAAATCCTCCACTCCCCGCGGCACTTATAAAGAAGTTGCCTGTCAATACGGGCGTGGGTGGCGACATGGATATGAAGAATCCATCGTGATTCGCGACGGTAGATCCTGGGGATCTTGGCGAAATGGTCGTTACGTTGAAGAACGAAATT
>CAYZLH010000403.1:0-3052 GCA_964478795.1 uncultured Bdellovibrionales bacterium
ACAGCGTCAACAGTGCCTCATGCTTTCTGGATATGACCAAGAAGCGTGCCGATGACCTTATGCGATTGGCCGAGCCAAGCCTGTAACTGGACGACAGATTTCCGAAAATAAATCTGTCCCCCTTTTCGCTGGTCCCCCTTTTCGCTTATCACCTTCATCGGCGGGAGTCAGAAATCAGGGCGATTCATAATCAAAAAACCTCTACAGGAAATGTGCATGAACTCGTATCAAGCGATTGTGGAATGGGCAGCAAAAGACCTGCCCGAATGGGAAGCAGACCTTGTTCGTCGCCTTTTACAAGACCCAACGCTAGGCCCGGACCAACTCAAACAAATAGCGAAAAATGCGCTTTGCGCCTTCGGGATTAATGACGAAAGCGAAACCAAGGAATGCTCGCCACCTGTGTATGAACTAGACGGGCAAAATACCGAGACCTCCGCTGAGCCTATAAAACTATGCAGTATCGACACTGTAGAAAATATAAATGCCATTCATTCGGAAGCTAAGCTGCCCTTTGGGCACGCTGGAATTACATTAATCTATGGAGAAAACGGCTCAGGAAAATCAGGATACAGCCGCATATTAAAAAACGCATGCGTTGCAAAGCATGTAGAGCCAACGCTGCTTAGCAACATTTATAAGCCAAAAACATCTAAGCAGTCCGCCCGCATAAGTTTTTTGAAAAATGGCAGCAGAGAGGAATGGATCTGGACCCCAGGAAAAAACCACGCTGAATTAGCTACGATTAATGTATTTGACACCGACTGCGGAAAAACCCTACTTGACAGCAATAACCGCGTGACATACAAACCCCGTGGCGCGGACATCTTTGATCATGTATCCCAAGCAATAGAAAGCGTCAAAGAAACTATCCAATTAAAACTACGAGATTCGAAGAAGCCGGTTATTAACGGCCTGGAAGACAATATAGAAGTTCAAGCCTGGCTAAATCGCATATCAGATAAAACTAACAGTGCCGATGTGAAAAATAGCCTCTCTTGGAGTGAGCAAGACGCGACTGATCTAGCAACCTTAACAAGCACTGTTGCCGACTACGAAAATGGCACCACAGTAAAAACTATCGAAAAATTAACAAAAATTTCAGCAGAGCGGCTTCCTCGAGCAATTCAAAAATTAGCTGCCGCTGCAAAAATATTAACCGAAACAAAACCTGAAGAAATAACAAACTTACAAACTACTGAAGCCGCTGCAAAAAAAGCCTACGATTTTTCTCTCACCACCTTTGACAAAGCAGATCCGTTAGAGGGAGTCCACTCCGACCCTTGGAAAATTCTGCTCACAGCAGCCCGAGACTTCTCTACTTCTCATGCTTACACTGAAAACGAATTTCCGAACACTGGCGAGGACGCCTTGTGTGTTCTTTGCATGCAACCACTTGACGACCATGCAAAAGAACGCCTTGAACGTTTCTGTCAATTCATGCAAGACAAGAGCAAAGTAACTTACGACCAAGCTTGCACCAATTTAAAAAACAAAAAAGATGAGATTATTAATTTGGCTTTACCCGAGCCAGAAGCATACGAACCACTATGCAATGAACTAGTGGAGATCCTAGCCTCCGACTTTGGACTAGCTGAAGCCTTTCGAACTTTGAAGATCAGACAGGAATACTTCAAGGCGGACCAGCCTCTTAACGCCCCATATAACAAGAGCATAATTTCTTCTGACTCGATAAAAAATAGCATTTCTGAAACCCTTCAGAAAAAGCTAAAAGAGCTTCAGGAAAATATTGCCCCAGAGAAATATGAGCTAGACAAAGAAAACTTAAAAAAGAAAAACAACAAAAAGCTACTATCGGATGCATCTGAGAAAATCACTAACTACATGGACAATCTCAAACATAATAAAAATGTAGAAAGCAGCATCAACTCACTTAGGCAAACAAAAACACGTTTTTCCGGGAAAGCCAAATCCATTATTTCTCAACTGGTCACACCAGATTTTATTGCTAATTTCAAAGCAGAACTGGATGCATTTGGCATTGAACTAGATGTTGAAATATCTCCAATCGTCAAAGATAGTGATACTTCCCACAGCTTCTCAATAGGATCGCAAAAGCCAGGAAAAATTCTCAGTGAGGGTGAGCAAAAAATTGTTTCACTGGCTGCTTTTCTCGCTGAAATAAAGACATTCTCAAATTCCTCACCTATTGTTTTTGATGATCCTGTCAGTTCTTTAGATCACGTATATCGTGAAAAAATCGCGTCCCGCCTATGTTTGGAAGCCTTATCTAGACAATTAATAATTTTTACCCACGACTTGGCACTTATAATGGAGATCGATGGCAAGTGCACCGAAATGGCTTTGAGTCAGAGTGTACGCCCTGCCGTTTCTTCATTTACGGTCAGACGAAATGGAAAGGATTCTGGATTTTGCCACACAGAAGCGCCTTGGCGCGGAATGAGCACAAGTAGCAGAGCGCACAATCTGGAGCAGGAGTTAAGCTCCTTCAAGGATCTTTATGATACAGACATCTCACAATATAACAAAAAAGCTGCAATGCTCTACTGTCTACTGAGGGAAGCTTGGGAAGCTTCGATTGAGCAGGATCTTTTCTTCGACATAGTTAGCCGCGGGAGAAATAGCGTACAAACTACAAGAATAGGTCAAATAACAATCGAGCCTACAGATGCTAGTCGAGTAACTACGAATATGTCCCTCGCGAGCAGTTGGATGTACGGCCACGATAAATCTAGGGCTCTCTCAGAGAACCGGCCAACGCCAGCAGAGATAAAAACTCATATTAACGAGTTGAGAACATTTGCTAGCGACATTGCTACCCGTAGGAAGGCTGCCGAAAAAGCATTCAAAGCCCAGACCCAGGCTCCCATCAGCACTTTTGGATAAAGACTAGTCTGGTCGCCGATGCAGGCCCCCCTACATCGGTGTATCCCTCCGTAATAGGGGACAGCCGCATGCCGAGTGAGAGAAATGGGGACGCATTTATTTTTGACTGTCCTCAGCCCCACCTCCGCAAGCCCACCGCTCCCCCAAATCAACCCCGCGAGATTAGCTCAGGACCGATCAGTCC
>CAYZLH010000404.1:0-3038 GCA_964478795.1 uncultured Bdellovibrionales bacterium
GTGAGCTCCACCTTGGGGTTGGCCAAATCTTTGGGATTGCCGAAAATGTATACCGTCGTGCTGCCAATGGGTGGGAGCCAAACTTTCAGATCGGGACGGGTAATAAATTCTGGATACATTCCACCAGTTTCTTGGAAAAGAATTCGGCGTAACTCGCCCTCTTCCACATTCAAACGCTCGGCCACACCGGGCAAATACCAAACGGGCTCGATGGCCACTTTGGTTACACGAATATCTTTATTTTCTTTAACGATATCTCCATCGATGCGCAGTCTCCCTGCCTCAATCGCATCGCCGATCTCGGGAATCTGTAAGTGGGCTTGAGTTACCGCGATCGAAGGACGAATGTCGTATCCTTTTTTGAAAAGATGGCCAAAATGCTTTTGTGGGTCTAATCCCCAAGGATCCAAGGTCACGATTTTATTTTTATTGCTCCATTGCGGATACGGTCCAATTTTTACCGGCGATTGCGTGTTGTGCAAATCCGGGCGATGCAGGTGAGGAAATTTTCCACTGGCAATGGAAAGGGCGCGATACACAGTGTAGCTCCCGCTATGGGCACCGATCGCATTGCGCGCCTTCGGATTCGTCAGCGAGGCCACCACGGGTCCCCGTTGCTTGGGCGTTTTTGCGCCCCAATGAATCGGTAAGGTTTCTTTAAAGTGAAAGTTTGTATGAGTGGCCAAGATCACATGGCCGGCGCGGTCTAGTTCTTTCATTTTTTTCTCCTAAAAACTTTACGACATCCAAGTGGAGTCATTTTGTATTTCCCACTTGGTAGTAATTTTGCGCACATCAGACCAAAAATCTAACGAGTGATCTCCGGTGATGTCGCCATGACCAAACTTCGAAGCCTGCACGCCGCCAAAAGAAAATGGCTCGCGCGGCACTGGCACGCCCACGTTTACGCCAATCATGCCGGCTCTCGCCTCTTTTGCTACGCGTTCGGCAAAGGCGCCAGAGGAGGTGAATACGCTACAAGCATTGCCATATTCGGAGGTGTTTTGGATTTTCATGGCTTCCGTCAAATCTTTACAGCGCACGATGCTTAAGATGGGACCAAACAATTCCACGGTGGCGGCTTCAGAGCCGGGTTGCACCTGATCCAAAATGGTGGGGCCCAGCCAATTTCCTTTTTCCATGCCCGCTGGCGCTTTTGCTTTGCGGCCATCAAGCAAAACTTTGGCGCCGGCTTTTTCTGCGCGATCGATCGCTTGCACGAGAAAATCCCGTTGAGTGGCGGTGATCAGCGCGCCCATATCTTTCCCCAGCTGAAGCGAAGCGGCGCGCTGCTGAATTTTTTGCAGATGAGTGTCCACATTTCCCACGGCCAGCAATACAGAAGCGGCCATGCATCTTTGCCCGGCACAGCCCGTAAACGAATCAGAAATTCCCACGCCACTGAGATCAGGATTGGCATCAGGTAAGAGCACGATGTGATTTTTGGCTCCACCGAGTGCCAGCACGCGTTTTCCGAGTTGCGTGCCCCGCTGATAAACCAATTTCGCAATCTTGGTGGAACCCACAAAGCCAATGGCTTTCACGTGAGGCGAATCGATGATCGCATTAACGGTATCTTGCCAACCGTGAAGTACGGTGAACAATCCCTTCGGCAAGCCAGCCTTCAATAGTGCAGCGGCGATCAGCTTTGCGGTGAGCGGAGTTTTGTCGGAAGGTTTCCAGATGTAGGCATTCCCCAGGGCGAGCGCGATGGGAATTGTCCACATCGGCACCATGGCCGGGAAATTAAATGGAGTAATATTGGCCACCACGCCTAATGGCACGCGACGGTATTCACAGCTAACGCCGCGGGAAACTTCGACCTTCCCGCCCAAATCAGAATTTTGCAGCGAGAGCGCATATTCTAAAACTTCGATGCCCTTCATTAAGCCGGCTTTTCCCTCGGCAAATGTTTTTCCGCTTTCTGAACTTTTTAATCGCGCGATGGCATCTGCGTCTTGCAACAAATGATTGCGAAATTCGAACAAAACCTTCGATCGCTCTTTAATAGGCGTGAGCGCCCAATCCGCCTGCGCCGTCTGCGCCAGTTGAATCGCATCTTCGATTTGCCGTTTCGATGGAATTGAGACTTCGCCCAACTCTCGACCATCGTGGGGCGAAAAAATTTTGGCCGCGCCCGTCTCGCCTTTTTTCCATTCTCCGTCGACCAGATTATCGCACTGTATCATTGCATCCATTCGATTTTCCTCGAACGATTACGGTAAATCAGAAGTGCGAGGATGCAAAGACCTTAAACGGTTCGTTTAGCCCAAAATTTTGCGCTTTTGCTCTTCGAATTCTTCTTTGGACAAAACCCCTTTTTCATAGAGAGCGGCCAGTCGTTCGAGGGCGGCGATGGAATCCGCACTTACGGTTGCCGCGGGGGCTACCGGTTGAGATTTTTGTAGGCCAAACACGTTTTGAAACGATTGCACCCATGCATCAACCACCTGAATATCAGGTGCACCTTCCACTACTACCGTATCGGCAACAATATCGTGCAACGTTTGTTTCTTATCGGTAAAGAGCGCCAAGAGATAAGGCAAGCAGAGTAGTATGCCTTCGCCCAATTTAATTAATGAACGCAAAATGGCAGCTGGAAAAGTTAACGTCGCCCCTTTGGCGTCGAGCACCCGCATCCCCATCACTTTTTTTCCGGGCGTTCCCTGCAAAGGTGAACATTCAAAAATGGGAGCGTAGAGCAACCAAACTATCAGTCCGCCCACATAAGGTAATACAGCACCGAAGGCGATGGATGGAATTAAGAGAATCAAGCCATCGATCACCACCGCTAAAAAGCGGTTAACAAAAGAGGCGTATTTGGGGCTGTTCGACGATACTTCCATGAGATTCTCCTTACTGAAAAAAATATCTATACGGGAAAATGCCCCTGGCTGCAAATGGAATTCACGGCAAAAAAGGAACTAACTTACTGATTTTATGGTGATTTTTGGTCATTTTTTGATGAATTTTGAGGTAAAGAATTCGTCGATTTGGGCCGATAAGATATTGTGCAATATCGGGGAATTAGGGGACAT
>CAYZLH010000405.1:0-3035 GCA_964478795.1 uncultured Bdellovibrionales bacterium
TAACCCCTGTAATCGTGGAAGACGATGCCTTCATCGGTGCAGATGCGGTGATCGTAGAGGGAATTCGCATCGGTCGAGGAGCTGTAATTGCCCCGGGAGTAATTCTTTCTCGGGGAGTAACTGTCTATGATGCCGTGAATGAAGTTGTATTGGAGCGTGGATCAGGTATCCCGGCAGGAGCGGTGGTGGTACCTGGCGCCCGGCCTTTGCAATCAGATTGGGGCAAAAAATTGGGCCTGAGCGTTCAATCGCCGATCATCGTGAAATATCGCGATGAAAAGTCGAACGCCTCTTTGACGTTAGAAGAGGCCTTACGGTGATGAATATTTCCGATCAGTCTATTGCCCAAATTCACGAACGACTACAAGGGAGCTTTTTCCTCTATAATTTAGATGAAATGGCGATCCATCTTCAGTCACTCTCAATTGATGGCGTTCGCCTTTGGTATGCTTGCAAAGCCAATCCGCTTTCTGCCGTCTTGGCGACGGTGAATGAGGCCAATCTTTCTTTTGATGTGGCTTCACTCGGAGAGCTACAACAACTCATCGGGTTGGGGGTAGATTCGCAGAAAATTCTACTCACCGGTCCGGTGAAACAGCAGCAGTTTCTTGTTCGCGCGCTGGAATATGGAGTGGAATGGTTTGTGCTGGAAAGTCCGCGCCAGTTGGCCAGGTTGCAGGAAATGGCGGCGCGGATGGACCGAAAGGTGAACGCCTTGATTCGCTTGCAGCTGGATTGGCCACAAGGCGAAGGTAGTGTGTTGGGCGGTGGTGAGGTTTCGGCCTTTGGAATGAGTCCGATGGATTGGGGAAAAGTATCTTCAACGGCGAATGTGGCCATTCGTGGAGTTCATGTATTTCAGTGGGGAAACGTTTTGGTAGAGGAAAAGTTAGTAGTCATTTGGCGCCGGATTGCCGATGAGGCGCGGGAGTTTTCCAAAGCCCAGGGATTTCCGCTAGACGTTTTAGACCTCGGCGGCGGATTAGGAATTTCCTATGAAAATCCGCAGGAGCGGGTGGATTGGGATCGCTTGAAAAGTTCTTTTTCTGAACTGCGAAGACTTTCGGGGGCAAAAGAAATATGGTTGGAACTGGGGCGTTTTGCCGTTGGCCCCTTCGGATCTTATGTAACAGCCGTGGAAGAAATAAAAACGGTAAAGGGTGAGAAGTTCGTGCTCTGTAATGGCGGATCTCACCACTTAGTTCGGCCGGCTCTCGTAAAGGAGAGTTTTCCCGCGCGAGTTTTAGGAAAATCGAGTGAGCAGGATGAAAAAATGCACGTGCACGGCCCGTTATGTACTGCCCTGGATCGCTTGGGCACCTATGATTTACCTAGCGATATTCGCGAGGGTGATCTCTTGGTTTTTTCCCAAGTAGGAGCTTATGGCTTTACAGAAAGTATGCCCTTCTTCCTCTGCCATGAATTAGCCGGAGAAGTGGTGTGGAAAAATGGTGACGTTCGAGTCGCCAGAGAAGTTGCTTTACCTAGCTTTTGGCTTCGCTAAACCACAAAGTGATATTTCCGGATTTTTAGCTTTTTCTTTTCACTAATGCCAAATTCGCAAGAGACTTTGGAGAACTTGGGGACCAACATCTACCCGCGTGAAAGTGCTTCCTCTTTAACGCGAAGACCTTCACGCGAAAGCAGAATACCAAGTAGGGGACTTGTCATCATCGTGGTAACCATAGCCATGATTACCATCATCGAAAAAATCTCCGGAGAAAGTAGGCCCAAGTCGTAGCCAATATTGAGGACCACCAATTCCATTAATCCGCGGGTGTTCATCAATGCGCCAACCGAAAGGGAGTCTCGCCAATTCATGCCCGAATACCTTGCCGCGATCGCGCTACCTAGTAGTTTACCAATGACTGCAATTAAAATAATGAGCCCACAGATGAGCCAGTCGTTCCATGAGTTTAGGGTTCCAATTTGAGTTCGAATACCAGTGTAGGCAAAAAACAATGGCAGGAGCGCTACTGCGCTTAAGTCTTCAATTCTTTGCGTTAGGTTTGTCCGAAACGAAACGATTTTGGGCATAACAGTGCCAGCCAAGAAGGCTCCAAACAAAGCATGAATTCCAATTACTTCAGCTACTACCGCAGATCCTAAAACCACCATAAAAATAAGGGCGAAGTCTTCCACTCTGAATGTGCCATCAATTTGGGGCCGGAATTTTTTTTCCAGCAGTGGACCGACAAATCGTAACATCACTAAAATATAAAAGGAGGAAAGTACTGCCACGGCCAGAAACGAAAAAGGACTGCCGGCTTTAGCAATACCAATTACTGCCGCTAGCACGCACCAGGCTGTGATATCATCAACAGCCGCACAGGTTAGTGCCATATTCCCTAGAGAGGTATTCGAAAGATTTTTCTCTTTGATAATTCTAGCAAGCACGGGAAACGCAGTGATGCTCATTGCGATTCCCATGAACAGCGCGAACGACGTAAAATCCGCTTGTGGCGCGGCGTAGTTTTTATACAGAAAAATAGATGCGGCAGATCCTAGGACAAATGGAAAGACTATACTTGCATGGGAGATAAACAGCGCGGCCGAAGCTCGTTTTTTCATGGACTGTAAATTTAATTCCAGGCCCACAACGAACATAAATAAGACCAGGCCAATTTGACTAAGATAATAGAGTCTAGGCATTGAGGCCTCTGGAAAAACAAATTGAAATCCACCTGGCCAAAGAATTGCAAAAACAGATTTTCCTAGCAGGATTCCCGCGAAGATTTCGCCGATTACTTTTGTCTGTCCCAGAGCACGAAAAAGAAATGTGCAAAAACGGCAGGCAAGCAAAATTACCAATAATTGGATGAGTAAATTTGTAATCGGTAATTGTAAATTACTCACTAAGTCCGAAATGAGGATATCTTTCCAGGTTTGATCTAATTGTGGTGCTCGGGGAAGGTTTGAGCTGGGGCCGAAATGCAAAATTATTAGCAGTAGGACTGCGGAAACGGAAAGAGCACTTAGGTATGGTTCTTCACTCTTAGTGGTGGGAAGCGGTGAATAAAAAAGGGCATAAACAG
>CAYZLH010000406.1:0-3016 GCA_964478795.1 uncultured Bdellovibrionales bacterium
TTCGGTTTCATAAGAAGGAAGGTGGCCATGAATTTACGGTAGGCAAGGGCGACCGGCGAAATTGTCGCAGTTCATTGGCAGATTGAATCGCGTCAAATTTCCAGGTTATTGATTTCGCAGCTTTTCTACTAATCTCTTGTGCATTTGGTCGTAAATGGCTTTTTCAGTACCAACGGAGTTCCAGCCTGCTTCCTTGCCAGTTTGAAAATCGACCTTCTGTACTTCTTCTTCCACGATAAACACCACTTCGCTACCGGCTAGGCTGGGAGTCGCCGAATAACCTAACTTTCGGCGAACTTTTAGGGGTTTGCGCTTGGGTTTTCCGTTCATCGTAAATTCCACATACTTATCTTTTGCGGTGGAGTAGACCCAACCGGTCTGCACACTTTCGGAATTCGCCTTTAAGGTTTTACCTACTGGTGGATCGCTCTCTTGCTGCCACTCATCGAGTACCGCCCGAGCTGCTCGTAGAATTTCTTCCGGACTCTCCACGAAAGACTTGGAATTCTGAAAGTTCGCTACATTTTGCTCTTCTTTATAGGAAGCGTTGTGGGGGTTGGAGGCACAGGCGGCCAGCAGCAAAAAAAGGGGGAGATAAATCTTCATGCTTTAAAGGGTAGCCGATTTTTTTTCGAACGCAATCCGATCATCATTTTTCATGCTAGGCTTAGATCCATGTTTTGGAAGTTGGCGCGAAAATTCGTGTTTTTACTCGATCCCGAGTTGGCTCACTATTTAGGGGCTTGGTATTTGCGGTGGCGCGCACTAACTTCCGGTGGACAGATGCCACCAGTGCGTTGGTCGGCACGCGCCAAACCTCAGTTGGCGGGCATGTCCTTAGACTCGCCGCTCGGTTTGGCCGCCGGTTTTGACAAAAATGCAGAATACGTGATGGGGCTGCGCTCGCTAGGGTTTGGTTTCATTGAGGTGGGTACCGTGACCCCCGAGCCTCAGCGCGGGAATCCGCGACCACGCTTGTTTCGCTTGCCCGAGGCCGAAGCCTTGATCAATCGCCTGGGTTTTAATAGTCATGGCGCCGCGGTGGTGGCGGAACGGCTCAACCACTTACGGGCTATGCATGCCCTCAAGTTTCCCATCGGCGTAAATATTGGCAAAAATCGGCAAACGGCGCTGGAAGACGCGGCCAGCGACTATGAACGAGCGCTAGATGAGCTCTATGCCGTTGCCGATTATCTAGTAATTAATCTTTCGTCCCCCAACACGCCGGGCTTAACCACGCTGCAAGAAGGAAAAAATTTAGCGCCGCTGCTGCAGCGGGTGCGGGATCGGCGAGATTATTTGAGTCGTACCAAGCCTGGGTTAGTGCGGCCGCTATTTTTGAAAGTTTCCCCGGATTTGGAGGACACGGCGCTGCAAACGGCCGTTCAACTAGCCTTAGAGCAGGGTTTTCAAGGTATTATCGCTGCCAATACGAGTCGGCGAAGAGATTTTCCCATATTGGCGAAAGCCAACGCTCAAGTAGTGGCGGAAGAGGGGGGCCTAAGCGGCGCACCACTTCGTGACGGTGCCCTGGTTCAGGTGAAAAAATTGCGGGACTGGATGGGGCCAAAGGCAATCTTGATCTCCGTGGGGGGATTGGGCGACGAAAGGGATGCCTTGGCTCGCCGCGAGGCGGGGGCCGACTTATTACAAGTTTATACCAATTTCATCTATCAAGGACCGGGCTACCCCCTCCGAATTGCCAGAGCGATGGCTAGGCCTTGATTCTTTTCTAGACTAATGTTAACTCCTAAAACTCATTTTCGGAGGAATCCATGGCCCAAGTTTGTGAATTGACAGGAAAACGCCCTGCTTACGGGAACAAAGTATCGCACTCCAACATTAAGACGAGAACTCGTTGGATGCCCAATCTTCGCAAGAAGAAATACCTGATCCCTGAGTTGAAGCAATCGGTGGCGATTATGCTTTCCAGCCGCGCTATTCGCACCATTGATAAATTGGGCGGAATTTCTGCAGCGATCATGGGCGCCAATGAAAAAGTTCTCTCGGAGCGATTGCAGCAAGTGCGCGCAAAAATTTACAAAGCGCGTGTAAAGCGCGCTCAGGCTCCCAAAAAAGCCAAAGTGAAAAAAGTAGCAAAAGCGAAATAAGATTTTAAATCAGTTGAAAAGCCCGGGAAGGATCCTGGGCTTTTTTTATTTGTACTAGCGGCGATTTCTCAACATTTCTTTCAAGCTTTCCAATTTGGCAATAATCGCTTGAGGACTAAGCATTGGCACTGGTGATTCTGGTTCTGACTTCGGCTCTACTTCAGGAGCCGCAAGCTCAGGACCAGAGCTCAGCACTAGAAGATATTTCTCACTAAAATATCCTCGATTCCACAATTTGCAGCAGGACGCGCAAGCCGAGATCCTAATCTTTCTCCTTGCCGGAACCTTCTTCTTGCAGCTTTTGCATTCATACCAGTATTTCACCGGACTAAGTTTGGGCACGGGATTGTAACGACGGGCGCCGACGCGCTTTAAAATTTGGTGAAACTCTGGAGTGTGTCCATAGGGCTTGTGGCCAAACCACAGATAGTAGTGAACCATTTCGTGCAAAAGGGTATCGCGGATGTGGATATCGGCATCGGGCAGTTCTTGTAAGTAGCTGGCGACTTCAATTTCCGGAGCACGTGGTCGCAAGGGATTGCGCGAACCGGGAGCAAAGCGCCCGGCACTGGATCTTAAACGAGAATTCCAGACCAATTTGGGCATTGGCAAAGAGCCGCCGAAGTGTTGCTCATTTAGCTCACGAAAAAAAGACTCTAACATCACGTTCAGCCTACCTCTGGAGTTTCTTCCTGGGAAGCCTTGACGTAATGGGGGGGCAATTTTACAACCTAACCTATGAAACAATGGAAAGTTGCCGTCGTCGGGTATGGGTTCATTTCGGGTAAAGGACATGTGCCGGCCTTTTTAAAGCGCAACGACGTGGAAGTGGTGGCTGTGGCTGATATCTGTGCCGAGCGCAGGGCGTTGGCGAAGCTCAGCGTCATGGGGCCGACTTCGCGCTG
>CAYZLH010000407.1:0-3002 GCA_964478795.1 uncultured Bdellovibrionales bacterium
TGCCTGATTGGCTCCACTGGGATTACAAGATTTGGCGTTCGTCACCAACTGCTGGAGATTTGTACAACCCGATTTGCGTTGGGCTTCGTAAGCAGCCACCGTGCGGTCGGCTAGGAGATACACTTCGGCGCAGGAGTTTGACTTTTCATACTTTGAAATTTTGGCGGTCAGCACCACTGAACAGGGATTTTTGGCTTTCGCTTGCTGTAACTCTGATTTGATTTTTTGAAAATCCTGAATCGTTTGATTGCAAGAGGCCTCAGGTAACGCATAGGCCTCTACTCCTGACAGGAGGAGGATCACTAGTGCCAAAAATATTCTCTCCGCTAGAGAGATTCGTTTTGTTTTCATAGCTGGGGTACGCTACTTCTGTTGGGCCAAGACTCTCTGATTCTTATCGGCTAATTTGGCCTCCAGCTAAACAGAATTTCCCCTTTTCTTTCAGGCACTTAAAAGATTTTTAGCGGCTAACGGGGATCCGTTGACGAATTTTACGATTCACGCGCTCGAATAAGGAACCGCGGGCATACAGTTGTGGATCTTGGCCAGCCAATATTTCTTGCTCGTAAACGACCACTTCGTCGTTTTCGGCCAACAGCGGTTGGAATTCCGAATCCTGATCAGCGACTTCTTCCTCAGTTTCTTTTTCCTCTTCTTCGCGGTCCGCGCCTCCGCGGTTTCCCGCGCCCGCGGGAGCAATGGACTCCCCGTTCGATCCGTCCTTACCGCTCAACCCCTCCACGAGAGCTGTCGCACCACCGATGTTGTTAGCGCTGCTTTTTCCCGTCGCCTTTAGCAAACTGTCTTTGGAGAATCTCGTGGGGCGCGCTTCGGAGGCAACAGATCGCGAGAACTCCTTGGCCTTGCCAACTTTCTCATCTCCACCCTCGCGGCTGGCTCCACCGCTCTCGGTAGTCTCCGAATTTTTTTGCGGCAGAAACACCACACTCGTTTCGGATTTAATACTTTCGGTGGAATTAACGGTATTTTCGCTTCCACCCAAATCCACCTGCTCCGAACCTCCAGTCGCTGTGCCACCACCTTGGTCTCCACCTGACTTGCCTTGGCCCTTTAGTGCATCGGCGACTTTAAAGTCATCACCGCCACCACCGCCGCTGGATTTTTTCTTTTTCAAAGCTTGATAAGCGAGATAGCCACCTCCACCCACCACCGCGGCTACTGGAACAGCCTCAACAATCCCGGGAGTACCACGATAAGCGCCCATGCCCGAAAGTGTGCTATCCTTACAAGCTTCCACCTTGTCCTGAGCGGCGAGCGTTATCTCCTCTCCAGGAGGATTCCCGATTTGCTCCTGCATGGAATTGATAATCTTTTTATTGTGCGGCAATAAAATGTGACCAATACCAGGAAGAGCTAACAAAAAATTGTTCTCCGCCCCGTCGATTCTAAATCCCATTAGGGGTGCATCGGTTTTTTGGTAAAACGTTACCCAACGCGCGGAACCTTGTTTGGGTCCCACGCTGCCCATACCGGCCACGGCCCGGCGCCGCCCGTCGATTATAAAGACCGAATCCACTGGCACGTTGCTGGAGGCGAGTTGTCGCGCGAGCACGGCAGCGGCGTCGCCACCGAAACTATGCCCCACGATAATCACTTTCCGACCGTCAGTATTTTCTTTGCCAGCATCAGTCATCCATTGCGCCGCAATGGCCGCTGGCAATCCGCAGTTTCCGGCCTTGCACGCCGAATGGGCAAACATTGCCGTCTTCACTTTATTTTTGTGTTTTTCCACTATCGGTACGAGCAAGGCCGAGGTCACGTGACCTCCACCTAAGCCGATGGGTTTTCCCGCCTTCATTCCATGACTAATCTTACATTGGTAGGATTCGAGCTGGGCGGCCTTGGAGTAACTGAATCCGGCCAAGCCCTCAAAGCCAATGATCAGGAGGCGCGAACCAGTGATGGCTGCTCCATCGGAAATACGTTTCGCAATGTCAGCATTGGCGTGCGCCGAATCCGCGGAAAAAATCGCCACCAATCCTGTTAGGATCAACCCAATATGCGGTACTGATTTTTTTCCTAGGCACTTGCTGAACATTTTAACCTCTTTTAGGGAAAGAGCGTTCTAGCGTCTTATCGGCCACTTGGCCGCAGAACTTCACTGGGAAATCGGAAAATACCCCTGAAAATCCGATTACTTAGGATGTTTTCGTTTTGGACCTCTGGAACCTTTTGTTACCATCAACCCAAGCATGAAAACCTTCGACTCCCATTGGATCGCCCGTGCCCTGCAAACCCCAGCCCCCGCGGAAGTTTTTTCCTATCAAAAGATCACTTCTGATTCGCGGGCCGCAACCTCTGGCTGCCTCTTCGTGGCGATGAAGGGCGAAAACGTAGATGGGCACGACTTTTTGAATCAAGCGAAAGACAAAGGCGCCACCGGATTGGTGCATCGTAAAGAGATTTCTCCGCCCGGCGGTCCACAATCGTTTCCCGTCGAAGACACTCTAGATGCTTGGCGAAAACTGAGCAAAGCTTGGCGGAGAGAATTTGCTATTCCGTTGGCCGCTGTGGCCGGCAGTGCGGGAAAAACGACATCGAAAGAATTATTGGCCGCCCTCTTTCGCGGGCGTTGGCAGAATGTTTTAGCCACGGAAGGTTCCCAAAACGGATTTCAAGGAATTCCTACTACGCTACTTCGCCTCACGGAATCTACCGAAGCCGCAGTGATTGAGGTGGGTATCGATGAGCCCGGCGCGATGATTCAGCATCTAGAAATCGTGCAACCCGATGCTGGACTACTGACTTCCATTGGTCCGGAGCACTTAGAGAAACTTATCGATTTAGATACCGTGGAAAAAGAGGAAGGATTACTTTTCCAATTCTTAGAAAAATCCGGTGGATTAGTGGCCATCAATCTCGACGACGAACGAATCGTGAATCAAGCGCAAAGCCTGCGCACCGCTCAACAAATTTCCTACAGCCTAAAAAAATCTGCCGATGTGAAGGGAAAGTGGGATCCCGACAAACAAACCATCTTA
>CAYZLH010000408.1:0-2999 GCA_964478795.1 uncultured Bdellovibrionales bacterium
CACCCAAATATTGTCTGGCTTGGGTTTGCACTTCGAGCAAGCGCGCCTCTAGGTTGGCGAGCTTTTGTTCAAATTTTTCGATGGCGCCCGGAATCGCGGCGAGCTCGGCTTTGGTCGTTTGCAAAAGCGAATTGGAACGTTGAAAGGCGCGTTCCGCATCGAGCACTTTCTGATCAAGCTCAGGCAACGATTGTTCCGCTTCCGCTACTTCGAGTTGTATCACTCGTTTCTTTTGCAACCATTCCATGTACTGGGAGGAATACTGTTTGCTGAGCTCAACCAGATCAGGCAGGCCGGCGGCAAATGCGAAGGAGGAAGAAAGAGAAAGGGCAAGGATCAATAGGGAGCGCATAGGGTTTCTCCGAGCTAGATTCGGGGCTTCGAATCTAATACGCTAAAGGTCTTACTATAACGCTGCGCGTTTATGAAGGGATTTTCCGGCCTTTCTTGTACAAACTTCGGCATTTTTGTCGAACGATGAGGAGGCAAGCGGACCTCGTGAACAGACTGTGGTCCGTCAATCCGTGGGTCGGCTGAGGCAAATTAGTTAACAAAGGCAATTATTCTTGACTACCCTGAGCAGAGAGGGGTAACCCATGAAGAAACTGGAGTATTATTCTCATGCGGACCCCTGCTCTTTGGCTCATTTCTACCCTATTTCTGCCCTCAATGGGCTACAGCGCCGCGCTGGACCTGAAGGGTGCAGTGGAGCACGCGTTGGCTCACAGCCCAACCATGAAGGAATCCCGAGAGAGACTCGACCAAGCCAGATTCCAAAAATACGCCCTTACATCCACTTTGTTTCCCAAGGTAGACCTATCGGCCAGTCAAACTCACCGCAAAGATGCGGTCGCCAACCGGACTTCCGTTCCCTTTGGCGGTGAAGCCTACAACTCCTACTCTGTCTCCCTGAAGGGCACACAGCCACTTTTCGTTTATGGAATTTTTTCAGGTCTAAGCCAGTCGGAATACGCCCGGGAAATTACCGAGGTAGAAATCGAAATTAAAGAACGTGATTTAGTTCGCAGTGTGATCAATGCCTACTATCAAACGCTAATGAACGATCGCCTCCTAAAAATTTATGAGGAACAAGAAAAAGTGGTGCAGGAAATTTTAGGCACTGCCCAACGCAGACTTAGTCTCGGCGGCAAAAAAATTGATGTACTTCAAGTACGCACCCAACTAGCACTCCTTAAGCCCAAAATCGCGAAAGCCAAAAATGAATTAGAGTCTTCCGCAGCCGAATTAGCCAATCTTTTGGGCATGGGCGAGAATCTTGAACTCACTCTGAAGGGCGAAATTCCTTCGCTCGGGTTGAATCAGATGGGGAAATACTTAGACCTGAAAGTGTTCAACTTGCCTGATTTGAAGAAAGTGCGTTTGCAACGTGAGCAATTGGATGAAGAAAAATCCGTTAGCTTAGGCAAGCATTTGCCGTCGCTAAAATTGATTGGCGATTATAGTTACAACAATTACACCAAGTCGGATTTGTTTTTAGACGCTTCCAATTCCTGGAGTGCTCAACTTTTATTAGATATTCCGCTGTTTAGCGGACTCTCTTCTTATTTCGAAAGAAGAGCTCTCACCTCCCGTGGGGCACAGCTGGAACTCAATGAAATTGAGGTAAAAAATCGGTTGGTACTGGCGCAAATCAAGGCCAAGAAGGCGCTAGAGACCGCCGAAGCAAGCTTGGCCTCAGCAGAAGAAGCCGCTAAGCTCGCCCGTGACTCCCTAAACGAAGCGCGCCGTGAATATCGATTTGGCATCATGGATTTCCTCGGCTTCTTACAAGTGGAAAATACAGATTTTCAAGCTGCCAGTTCTTTATTGCAGCTTCGTTACGATGCCATTAAGGCCTATTGCGATTATTTTGCCGCTTCCGGGCAACCATTGAATATTTTGGTGAATCTGCTGAATGACGGGGGAGGGAAGAAGTGAAAGTATTCGTCGCGCTATTAGCCACCCTCCTACTTACCGGAACGGCGATTGCTGCCCCAAAGAAAAAAAAGGCTCCTCTTCCCCCGCAACCGCGACCGGATGTAGTGGTGACCGTGCCGAGCAGTGAAATCGATATTCCCGAAGTGCCTGAGGAAGTATCTCCACCTGCCACTATGGAAATCGGTAGCTCTTCTTACGTGCCAAAGAATTTTGTCCGCAACACCTATTCCAGTGGCAGCACCAAATTTGAACGGGGTCCATTGCCGTTCTTCACTTTGAATCGCCTTGGAGAAATCTCTCAATTTGCAGAATGGAATTTACTTTGGAAGGCCGGGATCTTTGGCAGCTCCCTGGAGCGCACGGTCACCATTCCCACGACCGTCGGCGCGCGTCAGTCCACCCAGAAACTTACGTTTCTCGGCCTCCGACTGGGCACTGAAGTGCAAACGCCGAAGCTTTACCGTTTTCGCGCTTTTGCAGGTCTATCCGCACTTCCGTTAGTTGCCCTTTCGCCAGCCAGCTCGGTTGAGGGCAGTGTGAGCAAATTTGCGCTTGCTGGCGAATTTGTGGGCGGAATTTTGTTTCAACCCAAGTTTCTTGAAGAATTTTGGGGCTTCCGTCGGGGAGGTTTTGCCGTGTCGGCGCACTATCTCGACGGAAAAGTAGAAAACTCTGAATTAAAGAACACGGGCGTGCTCGGATCTTTTCGGTTGGATTTGTAAATGAAGTTGGAGGCTAAGATGAGATATTCAGTACTTCTTGGATCGCTGTTATTGGTTGCTTGCGGCTCGGATAAAACGCTGGAGCAGTATGAACGCGATAAATTGAACAATAACCTCGCGCTCTATCAAAGCGTCAGCGGTACCTATACCGGAGTGGTGCAATCGAAAGAAGAGAATCAGGTGCTCGGCGCCATGGAAATTAACTTAAGAGCCGAAACTCAAGTAAATCCAGGAGGCAATGGCGACACTGCTTCGGGGACTCCGATTCTCGTGGGTAACATTCGCTTTTTAGACGAGCGAGTGATTGCGCTTACTGCTCCCACCGGATATTACGACCCC
>CAYZLH010000409.1:0-2986 GCA_964478795.1 uncultured Bdellovibrionales bacterium
TTTTCGGCAATTGCCCGAGGCATCGGGAACTAAAAGAATTTTCGCTTTCCCGTCGAGTCCCATAAAAATATGTGCTTTTCGTGTTTCTGGCAGAGAAAAGTTATTTTCGCCATCATGAAGACTAATGGTAATCCAGTGATCGAAAACCAAATTCGAATCTAGACTTAAGTCATTGGAAAATTTTTGGCGATCTCCGGTGTGCAACTTTTCCAAGCGCATGCGAATGCTAGCTCCCGCGGGAATTTGCCAATTGGCGCAAGAAGTCCATTCGGAGAGTTCGCGGCGGAAGCTCTCTTCCGTCAGATATCTTTTTCTTTTGCTGTAAATTGCGTTCAACTTTTCTTCATTAGCGCGATAGTACCCCTCATATCGCTGAATAATTTCCAACGTGTTTTTGAGGATTGCGCGAGTTGTTTCGTCCTGGTTGGGCTGGCCTTTCAAGTTGTTAGCTAAACCCACCATTCGGCTCAGCGCCGTAGCGATTTGCATATTGCTGATGATCAACTGGTCTTCTTCTTTATCCATCGCCTGGCGAAATTCCCAAACCGATTCGAGGGCGCTTAAGCCTTCACGAAATTCCACGGGCTGAATTGAGCTAGCTACGGCCAGAAGAGCAAAAAAAAGCGAAAACATTTAGAGATCCTCCAAGGAGGCACCATATAATGCATTGCGCTATTTGAACACTGTTTTTTACGTTTGCGATTGCTCCAGAGCGCACCAATAACAATTGGAAATTATTAAGTTCTTTTAAAAATCGCGGGCTGTAAATTAGCCACTACCGCTTCGCGCGGCGGGATTTCCCGCCCTTTTTGGCGCACAACTGGAACATTTTCTCAGCAACATTTAGACGCGTGGCCTTTTCTAGCTCCTGAAACCCAGGCGAACTATTCACCTCTAATAAGAGTGGCCCGCGGGAACTCTCCAGAAGATCCACTCCAGCGATATCTAAGCCCACCGCACGCGCTGCGGAGATGGCGAGATTTTCATATTTCTTGGGTAAACGAGAAATTTTTTCGCCGGCACCACCGCGATGCACGTTGGCGCGAAACTCGCCTCGCTTGGCCGTGCGACGCATGGAGGCCACCACTTTTCCGCCGACTACCAATACGCGCACATCGGAGCCGCCGCTTTCCTTCACAAATTCCTGCAGGATCAAATCCTTGTCGAAGCTAAGCAAGGTGGACATCACACTTTCCACCGAGGAGCGATCGTACCCTAACATCACACCGATACCTTGGGCTCCTTGCAGGAGCTTCATCACCATTGGAAATTTGCCTATCATCCGAAACGAGCTTGCCTTATCGGAAAGCGATCGGCTCATGACCGAAACTGGTACGGCCAAGCCTTGAGCTGAGCAAGTTTGCAGAGCCCGAAACTTGTTACGTGAATTTAAAATGGCATCAGAGCCATTGATAACCGGAATTCCCATACTCTCGAAGTGGCGTACCACCAATAAACCATAGTCCGTAATTGAGGTGCCGATTCGAGGGAGCACCACATCGATACCCTCTAGTCGCCGCCCAAACACAAAAACCTCTGGACCATCGGGCCCTACTTTTAGTTGGCAGCGCAGGGGATTAATCACCAAACATTCCGCGCCATAGCGTCGGGCCTCATCAATGAGGCGCCGCGTGCTATGCAAGTTGCGAGAGCGCGAAAGAATGAGAATTCGCATATTTACTTCGAGTGGTGGTCTTGAATGATTTCTTTGTGCTTGAGGAGTTGACGCTCTACTTTGTCCACAGCGTCTTCAATGGCTGTATATAGATTGTGAGCGCGGGACTTTCCGACAAAATCAAAGTTATTTCCCGTGGCATGCAAATGTGCTTCATGCTCGTCGGATTCATAGACGATGGTCCAACGCGCATGCAAATTGCCGTTGAAATATTTATTAAGCTTCGCAGTTTTGTCTTCCAAAAACGGGCTCACTTCGCTGCCTTTGACGTGCATATTTTTTAAGGCAAATTCCATCTTCATAGAACAATCTCCTATTGTGATGTGTATTTTAGCAGCAGTGGCAGGGAACCGACTTTTCTAACATCACACTAGAAGAGTTTTTTCCTTCTAGCGGAGCTCAAAATATTCAAACTCTCGCGGTATTTCGCTACCGTTCTTCGGGCAATTTCAATGCCGTCTTCACTCAGTAGCTCCACCAACTTTTGATCCGAAAGAGGACGCTTAGAGTCTTCCTTCGATATCAACATGCGAATTTTTTCTTTTACGCTCTCGCTAGCCACATCTCCGGAGCCATCGCCCGAGGAAATGCCACTGTTGAAGAAATATTTTAACTCAAAAGTACCCACGGGGGTATGCACATATTTATTCGTGGTCACGCGGGAAATAGTGCTCTCATGCACTCCGATATCATTGGCTACTTCGCGGAGCACCATGGGCTTTAAAAAGTGTACACCTTTATCAAAAAAGTCACGCTGGTGCTTCACGATGGATTCCATTACCCGATAAATGGTTTTTTGGCGGTTATGAATGCTCTTAATTAGCCACACCGCGGCACGAAGTTTGTCTTGCAGATAGTCTTTGGTGAGCTTGGGATCACCTTTTCCATGCGCTTTTGCTTCGGCCTTGGCTTGCACCAGAATTTTTTTGTAATAGGCGGAAACTCTTAACTTCGGCAATCCATCTTCATTAAGCTGAATGGCGTAGTCGTCACCCACTTTATAAACATACACATCGGGCACAATATAATGCGTATCAGAGCCACCACCAAAACTACGTCCGGGTTTGGGATCAAAATCTTCTTTGATTTGCCGAGCGGCCTCCTTGATATCTTCTTCTGGAGCACCCGTGCCCTTCGTAATTGCCGCCAGATTTCGCTTTTCTAAATCTTCCAAATGGTTCTGAATGATTTTCACCACCAAATGATCGGGATCGTAGAGGAACTTCGCTTGCACAAGCAAGCACTCGCGCACATCTCGAGCAGCCACTCCCAACGGATCAAATCTTTGAATGATCTTTAAAACTTCTTCGG
>CAYZLH010000410.1:0-2973 GCA_964478795.1 uncultured Bdellovibrionales bacterium
GACGAGCTGCGTAAACTCGCGGCGAATAGACTGTCCAAAGAAAAGCTAGGCCAAGGGCAAATGCTATTATAACGGCAAAAATCGCTGTGTTCTTGTTCATTCCCTGAATTATCCTCCAAACTTGCTTTTCTGATAAGAGGTATTGCACATTTTTCTAACTCACGTTCAAATGAAATGATGCGGAAATACGAATTTGGCTATTCATTGATTGAAGTGTTGATCGCGGCGAGTTTGCTAGGTGTAGTTGCGCTGGTTGGCGGCACGATGCTTTCGAAATTTACTTCCCAGCAGTCGAATTTAATGAGTCGAGACGAATCTGGCGAATTTGTCGCAGCCCTCGCCCGCTGGCTGCCCACCAAGGAGGGCTGCGAAGCCGCGTTCCTTGGGAAAAATTTTCCATTAAATTCTGAGGCAAATTTTTCGATCGATGGCTATAAGGGCTACGGAATGTCGGAACAAATAAATAGTGGTTCGGCAATTAAAGAAAACTTTCGTGTTTCGCCAAAATTGAAAGTTAATAAACTTATTCTACGCGATAAAAAAATCGCCCCTTCCATTCAGTGGTTTGATCAGAAGAAGTACCGTAAGGTGGTAGCTCAAGTCGAATTGGCAATGGATTCAATCGATGGAGAATCGAAGAACTCCATGCGTTCGCGATTCATCGAAATCCCCGTATATTTACATGAAACAAACAATACAATTGAAAAGTGTTCTGGCGAAGTGAGTTTAGCGGATATGTGCTCGGCGCTCGGAGCCACTTTTGATGAAGAAACTGGGGGGTGCAAACCTTTGGTTAATTGCTCTTTGCAGGGCACCTATGCCACGCTTACCTGCAACCCATCTAAATACGGATGCAAAAATGCTACTGGGGAATCTTTGAAGAACCCCATCACGAAGGATCAATCTTGTCCCGAGGGAGCCGTAGCGTCACAGACTGGAGTTTTTGAGTATACCCATCAGGTGGATTGCGGAAAGAAATGTACGGCCACCGTGAACAACAAAATGAAATATTATATTTGCCTGCGCTGTAACTAAATGAACAAATTGCGTCAACAAAATGGAATAGGAATCTTACAGGTAGTTCTTATTTCCAGTGTTTTCTTTGGCGTAGTGATGCTGCTTAGTCGCCTACTTGATAAACAAATATCATCGACCGATACTCGAGCGAAAATTGCCAGCAAAGACCTCTTTGTGAAAACACTGGCCATGCAATTGTATGACCCTTATATTTGTGCGCTGGGCCTGGCCGGCGAGCCAATTCAGCAGAATCTTGGCGCCAAGCAACAGCTGAATCGAATTCAGTTATCGTATGGGGGGACAGCAGGCCCAATTACAGCGGGATGGGACTCTAAAGAAGTAGCCGGAAAGATCGCTAAATTACAGATCACCCTAGATCGACAAGCGAAGATTCAAAAGTCCTCTACGGATCCTACACCAAAACCCCGTACCATTGTTTACGATTGGCCCAACTTGCCAAATCCCACACCGAATCTATTTCAAAAATATTACGGCACCTTGGAAATTCATTTCCAAGACGACCGTTGGAATCCTTTGGTCTTTGGACGTCCAATTCCGCTGGCGGTGATCGTAGATCCGGCAACAAACAAGATTCACCAGTGCCATGGGCTCCAATCTATCGCCGAGGCTTGTGAATCCTTAGGCGGAGCCTACGATGTCAGCGATCGGTCATCGGAAGAACTGCGCTGCAATCCTGACATCATGTGCTTTAATCACAAAATCGGACTCGTAAAAAATAAAAATGACTGCAAAGCCCCCTACACAGCCGTAGAAGTAGGTCGAATTGACGGGGAGCAAATGTTTATGTGCAATTGGTGCAATCGCAATAAATAAAGAGTCTATCTAGATTTGTGTTTAAACACCCAGCGAATGGGGTTTCCGCGAAAACCATACCGTTCGCGCATGGCTCGTTTTAAATATCGACGAAGCGCTTCTGGTACTGCATTGGCATCTTTTACGAATGCGATAAATTGAGGGGGACGTGTTCCCACTTGGTGAATTTTTCGAAACTCGCCCAAATGATCGATCCAATTCGGTCCAACAGCAAAGGCCTCTTCCACCACTTCTTTTAAATCTTCATCGGAAATCTTTTGATTTCTCGCTTCTAAAATTTCTAAACAGAATCGCCATAGATCTTCCACTCGTGTGGGAAGATTCCAAGGGCCCACGGGCTCTAATGAATCGCTACCCTCTCGGGCTCCGTAAATTTTTCCACGTTCAGCAGAAATTCCAATGAGCGGCGCAAAATCTAAAAACGGCCACTCTTTTTCAACAAGCTCGCGAAACTTTTTCACGCCCTCGCCCGCTTCGGACTTGATGTGCTGTGGAGCTTTATCCCATTTATTAGCCAAAATAATACAGGCACAACCAGACTCTTCGACTAATTTGGCGATTCGCGAATCCTGAGACGTGATCCCCTCTTCGCAATCAATCATTAAAAAGGCTAAATCAGCTTCGTCTAAATTACGCTTAGCATACATCACGCCTAAATCTTCTACATCATCCCGTCGTTTGGCATGTCGGCGAATTCCAGCGGTATCAACCAAAAGGAAACGCTTCCCTTCTCGTTCAATTTCCATGTCCACCGGATCGGTGGTGGTTCCCGCAATGGCACTAGCCACCGAACGGTTTTCTCCCACCAAGAGATTTAGAAACGAGCTTTTGCCTACGTTGGGTCGGCCCACGATACAAATTTTGTTCAATTCGTCAGACAGCACCTCTTCCGAAATTTCGGGAAGATATTTCTCCATCTTTAGCCAAAAGTCTTCCAAGCCGAGTTTATGCTCTGCGCTTACGGGAATTACTTCCTTGGCTCCGAGACGATAAAATTCCGCCATTTGAAATTCTTGCTGAAACACATCGGCTTTATTGGCGGCGATCACAAACGGGTGCCCTTGTTTGCGAATAAACTTTACGATCTCTTCGTCTAGCGGCGTAATTCCTTCGCGAATGTCC
>CAYZLH010000411.1:0-2939 GCA_964478795.1 uncultured Bdellovibrionales bacterium
CGACAAGTTTGCGATGTGGTGATCGTGGATACTGCCGGCCGCCTCGCCATCGATGAAGAATTGATGACCGAGATCACGGAAGTGAAAAATGCATTGAATCCCTACGCCACCATATTTGTGGCTGATTCGATGACCGGTCAAGATGCGGTGAATGTGGCCCAGGCCTTTCATCAACGCACTCCACTAACGGGAGTGGTGCTTACTAAGTTAGATGGCGATGCTCGTGGTGGTGCCGCTCTTTCGATTAAATTTCTCACGGGTCTACCAATTTTGTTTATGGGGATGGGTGAAGGTGTTTCGGCCCTGGAAGTATTTCACCCCGATCGTTTGGCTGGCCGAATTCTCGATATGGGCGACGTGCTAACGTTGGTGGAAAAAGCCCAAGAAGCAATTACCGAAGAAGAAGCCATGGATAGTATTGGCAAGATGGGGAAAGGCCAATTCAACCTCGAAGATTTTCTCGGACAAATGAAAATGATGAAGAAGCTTGGCTCGATGGAAGGAATTTTAAAAATGCTTCCTGGGGGCAATAAAATGCTTGGGCAGCTCCAGGGTGTAGACACCGAAGCCGAATTGAAGCGTACCGAAGCAATTATTCTTTCGATGACGAAAAAAGAGCGACGAAATCACAAGATCCTGAATGGCAGTCGGCGCCAGCGAATTGCCAAAGGTAGCGGTACCCAGGTGGCCGAAGTGAATCGGCTGATTTCTAAATTTGAAGATGCCCAGCGAATGATGCAGCAGTTTTCTAAAATGGGTTTGTTTAAAAAAATGATGAAGGGTTAGTGGGTAACGAATCTTCTTTCGCATAGGCTAGGAAAAATTGTTGCTCTGCCGTCATTAGTAATTTGGTGACTTTTCGGGAAAAAATCGATCTTCGAGCTATTTTTGAGAAAATTCCTGACAGCTCCAGGATTTCAGTTTGGCTTTTTTGGCCAATTCAAAAAAAAGATCCGCTCGCTGTGAATCCGGGGCTAAATAGGCTTCTACTGCGGACTTAACGGCCTCTGTCTTGAGGCCCTCGCGCATTTTTCGCGCCCGCTCAACCCAAAGCTCTGCTTGACTCACTCCCTTGAGCTTTGCGGTTTGCACATAACTTTTTTGGGCACTGCAAACGGAATCTAAATCAAGGCGGATGTCTTCGGAGCTACCCGAGCGGGTGCAACTTGCCAATATTACTAAGAAAAATAGCGAAATTCGCTTCATCGAAATAGCATGACAAGTTCTGCCCGCTGGGGCAACCTCCCCGCGCTAACATTTTCTGGCTACACCAACTTTCGGCCTGACAAATTGGGCGCGGAAAGCGGAAAAGTTGTTTTTTCTTGCTCCCTTGGCAATTTCTCGGTACACCCATTCCTCTAGATTTATGGAATTTAGAGTCGGCTTTCTCGTAAAGGCAAAAAAAATGCCCCTTTCTACCACATCGTAGCTGTGGACGAGAACAAGAAGCGTGACGGTGCCGTGTTGGAAAAAGTGGGCACCTACGATCCTTCCAAAAAAGAGTGGAAAGCCAAAATCAATTTGAATACGGAAGCGTATAAAGCTTGGTTGGCCAAGGGTGCCAAGCCCACAGAAACCGTTTTACATCTCGTAAGATCCGGCACAAACTAATAGTAGTTACCCTAATGTGTTGCGTATTGGTGGGCTAGGATTGCCCGCTCAGTTGTGTGGATCTCAGGGAGGAATTGCCATGAAAACGGCCTCGGAAGAATTACGAGAACTCGTCGAATATATTTCCAAAGCATTGGTAGATTTACCCGATCAGGTGCATGTCCGTCACGTCGAAGGTGAACAGACCACAGTGCTGGAACTCAAAGTAGCCAAAGAAGATTTAGGAAAAGTGATTGGTAAGCAAGGCCGTACGGCCCGTGCTATCCGCACCATCTTGAACGGTGCCTCGACGAAATTGAAGAAAAGAACTGTTCTCGAAATCATCGAATAGAATCTCCCCTACCGCAGACTTCAATATCCTGAATCTGTGCCGCGAATTTCCCAATTCTCTCAATAGAATCCCAATTTGACCCACCGCCATATTCCTGTTACACAGCCCCTCAACAATGACCAACAGGGAGAAATATATGAAGCAGCTCGGACTCTTTTTCGTTTTAGGTCTCATTAGTTTCAGTGCCTCGGCGGCTGATCGAAATGCCGAATTTGAACGGAAGGCGATCCTCTTAGGAAAGTTGGCCTATGGAACTGAAGTTCACCAAATGAAAGCCAATTCCTCGGCTCAAGATCTAGTTGTGGAAATGGCTATGGAGAATAGCGGCGAAACCAAAGAAGAAACTTTGGAAAGCTTCTCCATTGATTCCGACGGCAGTGATGTAGCTTTCGGCGATCAAATTGGCTGGGGCACCTTAACTCTTAAGGGTGCAATGAACGTTTACGGCATGGACGATGACAATGACGACGCCCAGAAAAAGCGAAATGCCAAAGAAACTCTCGGAGTGCAGCTCATTAAAGAGCTAGCCAAGATGGGGGCGAAGTTTGGTTTCACCGATGGAACTTCCTCTTACTGTGGAATTTCGTTTGTGGGACTATTGGTGATCGATGAAAAAACCGGCAAGGTTTTTGAGATCGCCCTCACCGACAGTGGCAGCTGCTATATTCCTTAATTGGGGATAATCGGCGCTTTTCCCTCGGGAAAGCGCCAGTTCTAGCGGGGATTTTCTTGCCTGTTGCGCCATTTCCTTCTACACCCTAAGTCGTGAAAATCGATATCCTGACCCTCTTTCCACAAATGTTTTCTTCTTTGCTCTCGGAGAGCATTGTGGGCCGTGCTGTGGAATCGGGGCAGCTGGAAGTAAATCTGCTGCAAATTAGAAACTTCGCCATGGATAAACATCGCACCGTCGATGACACCCCATATGGGGGAGGGGCCGGAATGGTGATGCGTTGTGAGCCGCTCTATGCCGCCTGGACTTACGCTAAAGAGCGCG
>CAYZLH010000412.1:0-2937 GCA_964478795.1 uncultured Bdellovibrionales bacterium
TCGGCCGGAAACTTAGCCCCTAAGGCTTGATTATGCAACGTGATTTTGGTTTTGTTGCCGGATTCATGCTCGAGCAAGATCTCTTCGATCATTAACTTTTTATTGAGTCGTAGGACCACCGAACTTAAATCTCCCATCGAAATTTTGGGTTTTAGGTGGACTGCAGTAGCCTCGGCCTCTTTGGTAAGACCCGTATTTTTCTCGACCTTTTCCACTTTAAACTGACGATCCAAGGGGGAAGTTCCCGATAAAATTTGGAAAATGGGCTGTTTTTCAAGCTCTGTCCCTTTTCTTTCGATGACCTGGCCCTTGCCTTTTCCCCGGGCATCGGGATTGAAGTAGAAGAGCTTTCGTCCATTAGAAACCATTAGGCTAGATTCGGGTTCGTAGATCTCCCAGCGCACAAAATTTGGTTTCGAGAGCTTAAAACTCCCCTTACTGGTTTTTGTTCTCGCCAATGTTGCTTGGTATACCTCTTGGGTAAAATCTGCTTCTAGCGAGCCCGCGTTCTTATATTTCTTCTGTATTTTCGTAAGGGATATTGGCTTTTCCGTATCCAGTTTTGATTTATCCACGGCAATGGCCGAGTGATTTACTAGGATGAGGCCAATAGCGCACAAAATGTATTTTAAAGCTTTCATTGGGATCAGTATATCAGGCTTTTCTATTGGTGCCCACGAAGCTGCGCTGTTAGATAGAGGGCATGAAAATATTTTATCTTCTCTGTGCGCTTTTGGTGATTCCTCAAACTGTCGAGGCGGTTACCGTATTCAATTTGAATGTCTTCGATCAACTCCAAGGAGACTGGAAACCAAACTTTCGCGAAGACCGAATGGAATTGGTGACAAAGACGGTAACCAGTCTTCAGGCCGACATTGTCGTTTTTCAAGAGGCCAAAGGCCTGTTGGCGGGAGAGTTGGACGGGGGCAAAGATTCTGTTGATGCCAAAAATCTTCAGAAGCTTTATCCGCATCGAATGTATGTGCACGAAATGACCGGTAAAGATGGCGCATCTTACGGCTATTGGATTGGTGCGAAGATGGCCCCCAAACAATGGATCGATGACGGATTTGCCTTTCCTGGCGGCGTAGACCGAAAAGTACAAGCGGCGGTTTTTGACCGTGCACTAGATGGCAAATGCTTGGGGGTCATTAGTTTGCACCTCAGTTATCAAAGCTCAGAGGTACGCGTGAAAGAAGCCGAGTGGCTTTTGAACTGGTTAACGGAAAAAGAAAAACTCTGCAAACAGTGGCTGGTAGTGGGAGATTTTAATGCCGATGCTGAGAGTGCTGAAATGAAAAGACTCTTTGCCGGCGGATTGAAGATTTTGCCCGAGCAAACAAAGCCAACAGTGGGCGCCTTTAATCCAATTCGCAGAATCTATGGAGATAACATTCCTTCAAAAACTATCGACTGGGCCCTTGGTTGGAATATCAACGGAAGAGCTGAGTTGAAGTTGGATCATGAGGTAGACGGGAAGTGGGCCTCGGATCATGCTGCAATTTTTGTCAAACTTGGGCAGAGTGCCCGTAAAAAATAAGGAGAAAGAGATGAAATTCATCGTATTAATGTTGCTTGTTCTGTCCCCTACTGTACATGCCGCAGATAAGTCAGAGGTTTGGGATCTTCTACAAAGAATTGATTCTGAGCTTCGCTATTATGAACAATCTCCTCGGCAGTTAGATGACGCAAAAATTCGCTTGGAGGAAGTATTGAGAGTTCTTCGTCAGGGTGGAGTAGTGGATCCTAATGCCTGCTTGAATTTTGCAATCGACGAATATGTTCGGGATGGTTTTTCAAATACTTCGGCCATGCAAAGAGCAAAATCTTTGTGTAACCAGATGGAGAGAGACCGGACTTCATTGGCGGTGGTGCGATATTTTTATACAGTTCTAAAGGCGGACGGCTACTCGGGCCAGACCTCTTTACAAATTGCGGCTGACACCGGCCGCGGCCTTCAAGAGCGAAGCTTAGAATGTATTCAGCCAGCTTATGATCGCTACAAGCGAGATGGATTTAGCAATCGCACAGCCCTGACAAGGGCAATTGATTTTTGTAAGTCTTAGACCATACTGATCATACTTTACAGGAATCAATACGCCTCCGCCGGACTTTCAACATTTTCTCAATTGCTGAAATGAATTTGGAAATCCCGCTCGTGGCAAATATTTAATAGAAATAAAAAGACCCTATGGCCGATCGCCATAGGGTCTTTTTATTGAAATATGAATTTAAACTGAAGCGCTAAGTTGGATGCTAACCATTTTGGAAATACCAGCGTCTTCCATGGTTACCCCATAGAGCTTGTCATTGAGCTCCATGGTGCGCTTGTTGTGCGTAATGATAATGAACTGTGATCGTTTGGCCATCTCACGCAACAAGGCATTGAATCGTCCAATGTTGGCATCGTCGAGCGGAGCATCCACCTCGTCGAGCAAACAGAAGGGGCTTGGCTTCACCAAGAAGATCGAGAAGAGCAAGCTGATCGCCGTAAGAGTTTTTTCTCCTCCGGAGAGCAAGTTGATGTTCTGTGCTTTTTTGCCGGGAGGCTGGGCAGTAATGTCTACGCCGGTTTCCAGCATATCTTCTGGGTTGGTGAGGGTGAGGTGGGCGTGTCCGCCACCAAAAATCACTGGGAATACGCGCTTGAAGTGGTTGTTTACTTCGGCGAATGCCCGCTCAAATCGATCTTTGGAGATCTGATTGATGCGATCTACGGTGGATTGCAAGTCAGCCATGGCTTTCTCTAAATCGCTCTTTTGCGTAGAAAGTAAGTTATAGCGATCAACAATGGCCTCATATTCCTCAACGGCAGCGGGGTTCACATCGCCCAATTTACGGATTTTTTCTCTGAGTAAGGTAACTTCGTTTCTTGTTTCAGAGATATACTCGTCGCCTTTATGGCGAAGGATCTGCACCTGCTCGATCGATTCCGGC
>CAYZLH010000413.1:0-2933 GCA_964478795.1 uncultured Bdellovibrionales bacterium
CGAAAATACTATCGAGTGCAAAAAGGGGAGACTTCTTTCATCCTCATGGCCACAGAGCCCTTTGAAAAACAAAAATTCGACTTTCTGCTAGTTTGTGAGCACTTGAGGAAATCCGGAGTGCCAGTGCCCGAGGTGTTGGCCGTGGAAGATTCGCTCGGAATGATTTTGCTTGAAGATTTGGGCGACCAAACCATGTTGCATCAGTTGGGCGATGATAACGATGATCGGCTGGAAACTGACTTATTTAAAAAATCCATCGATCTCTTGCACGCCTTTCACTCCAAAACAGAAGTGAAGCCAGGGGAAAAGCCCGTGCCCGGCTATGGTTTGGCGTTTGATGAAGAAAAGTTGATGTGGGAAGTGGATTTTACGCTCGAACATTTGTTTGGCAGTTACTTGAAACGCCAACTGAATGAAAAAGACAAAAAAGAATTGCGCGATCCCTTTGTGGATATTTGTCGAAGGTTAGCCGCGGAACCGCGAGTGTTCACTCACCGCGATTACCATTCCCGCAATATTATGATCGCCGAGGGGCGGGGAATGGTCTGCATTGATTTCCAAGATGCCCGCATGGGCCTGCGAGCCTATGATCTCGCTTCCATCTTGCGCGATTCCTATTATCAACTGTCGGAAGAGAAGGTGTATTCGCTCTTGGATTATTACGTTTTGCTCCAGAAAAAAGGCGAAATCAAAAATCAAAAACATTTTGTGGATATGTTTGACCTGATGAGCATTCAGCGAAATTTTAAAGCCATTGGCAGCTTTACTTCCTTCTACGGCAAACGCAACGACGCCATGTATATTCGGTTTGTGGGCAATACTTTTGAAAACATCCGAAAAAATTTGGCCAAATTCCCAGAGTATCGCCAACTTCGGAAAAGTCTCTTTCTGCACTATTATTTCTAGGGGGCGCGGTGCGAGCTTTCATCATGGCAGCAGGATTGGGCGCGCGGCTTAGACCGCTCACCAATACTCTACCGAAACCGCTGGTGCCTTTTGCCGGCCGCCCGATGATTGCCTACGTTTTGGATTTACTGGAAAAGCACGGATTCACAGAAGTGCGCCTCAACGTGCACTACTTGCCAGAAAAAATGGAAGAGTTCGTGGTCCAGTGGAATCGCGCCGGACACAAAACTCAAATTTCCATTCAAGACGAGCGCGATCAAATTCTCGGCTCCGGTGGAGCGCTCTCGCGCGGAGCACAGTGGATGTTCGCCAAAGATCCTTACTGCCTGGTGTGCAATGCCGATGTGATCGCCCGGCCAAATTTGCAAGAATTAGTGGCCACACATCAACAGTTGCGGGGGCAGGGAGTGAAAACCACGCTCGCCGTGATGGCTCATCCCGAGGCGGGAAAAAAATATAACGGACTGCGCGTGGAGCGCGAGCGCGTGACGGGTTTTGAAAAGTCGGGCGCGCCCAATTTGTTTCATTTTCCGGGCTTTTATGTGGTGGATAAAAGCTGTGCCAGCCATTTTCTGCCCGACGGCGTGGAATATTCTGTGGTGGAAAAAATTTGGGAACCGCTGGCCAAGGCCGGTGAACTCGGCGCCTGGAAATATTCTGGCGAGTACTTTGATCTAGGCACGGTGGCCGATATTCAGCTGGCCGAAAAATCCTGGCAAAAGCCTAAGTAAAATTTTTTGGATTGTCTTGTTAGGGTTTGGCGGCGGTGGGGCTGACGCAGGGGAATCTAGCGGTGCAAAATTAACTACTGGCGAAGTAGCGCTTTCCATTCTTGCCAGCTTTTTAATTTGACGATTTCCCCTTCAGAAAGCACTTTCTCGCGCCAAAGGTCTTGGCCATTTTTCTCAAAAAGCACATTGATAATCGGAAAACCGTCGCCGAGGGCGGGGGATCTTTCCAGTGACTCTAAATATTGTAAGCGAACGCCCACCAAAACTTTTTCCTGAAAAGTGTCTACCGCGGAGGCCAAGTCACGGGATTTTTTTGCCTTCGCGCCATACAATTGCCCATCCACATTGATCCAGGCAGCGATGTTGGAGTTGGCTAGGAGTGACGGATGTAGATCCAAGGTCTTTAGCACGATGGAGCTCGCGCCGCCGCTGCTGACCAAATTGAATTTTTGGTGCAGTCGTTTGTGCAGAATGTTCTTTAGTTCTTCCGCCTGACTTTCGGCGTTGCCATAGGGGCTCAACTCCACCATCTCAATATTCGGAAACTCTTTTTTTAGCATTTCCGGCTCGGTCGTGCCTTCGCTTGCGAGAATCTTGCGATAGGGGTCGAGGATCCAGAGGGTTTTTTCTTTTTGTAAAATTTCAGCGAGCTGCTGAGAATTTTTCGCCACGGGAAAGGTCAGCTTCTGCAGTTCCATCGTGTTCTTGGCGCCAAACCACTCTCGCGCCGTTCGCCACTCCAAGGCCGAGAATTTTTTCTGATCGGGAAAAGAGGATTGCAACTCAGCCAAAGTCATTTTTACTGGCTTGCGCGCGCGAATCTGCTGCCAAATCGGCGAGGGAAGTTCGCCACTAACCTTACTTAGGTAGCCTGCAAGTTTTTCCGCTTCGGCTTGGCAGGTCGGGGCGGCTGATAGATTCATCTCTTCCGGTTCTAGTCCCAGGCGGGTGAACCACTCAGCGGCCTCTTTGCGCTCCAGGCACTTCACTTCTTGTACGCGTAAATCAAAGGCCGTTCGGATGGCGGCTGGTAATGTTACTTCAGACGAGCCTGAACCCTTTGCCCCCGAGGAGGAAAAGGCCGACACGGTGGTGACCAAAACTAGTAACAAAAAGCCCATACCTTCTTTTCGGTATCTGACTATTTTGCTTTAGTAATTCGTCAAAAAAGTGGTTTTTAGGTAAATTATTGAAAATACTAATTTTTTTGTGGACTGTCGGCCCGCTTTTTATTTTTTACGGGAGCTGGCTTCTGATAGGCAATGGCTTTGGCGTGTTTTACTACACGCTGGCTAA
>CAYZLH010000414.1:0-2933 GCA_964478795.1 uncultured Bdellovibrionales bacterium
AAGGCATTCGTTATGCTGGTCAATACGTACGTCGTAAGGCTGGTAAAGCTGCTGGCGCTGCTGGCGCTAAATAAGAATTTGAATAGGAGTTCGTTGTGAAAAAGGTAAGTAAAAAAGTATTCGAGTCGGCTCGAAAGCGTTTGAAAAGAAAGCGCAGAATTAGTTTTAAAGTGAAAGGAAGCGCTGAGCGTCCTCGTTTAGCCATCTTCCGCAGCAACAAAGCTTTTTACGCTCAGATCATCGACGATGATAAAGGTGTTACCATTCTATCCTTGGGAACTAATTCCAAAGATGTGAAGGGCAAAGTGAAAAATACCAAAGACGGTGTTCAAGCTTTGGGCGAGACGATTGCAAAAAAAGCAATTGCTGCAAAATTGGATCAAGTGGTTTTTGACAGAGCTGGTTATTTGTACCACGGCAAAGTGAAAGCTTTTGCTGATGGCGCCAGATCTGGTGGATTAAAGTTTTAATACGGAATTTCGGAGGTTCCTTTGAGTCAGGATAATAAAAAGAACATTGATGCCGACGGCAACCAGTATGAAGAGAAAGTTCTCTACATCAACCGTGTAGCTAAAGTAGTAAAGGGCGGACGTCGTTTTAGTTTCGCCGCTGTAGTAGTCGCCGGTGACCGTCAAGGAAAAGTGGGAATTGGATTGGGTAAGGCCAACGAGGTTCCCGAGGCGATCAAAAAGGCTTCGAAGCAGGCAAAGAAGAACATGATTACTGTTCCGATTACTCCTGACAATAAATCGATTCCTCATGATGTTCTCGGAAAATTCTGTTCTGGACGCGTACTCTTGAAGCCCGCCGTAGAGGGAACTGGAGTTATCGCTTCCGCTACGGTGAGAGGAATTTTAGAGGCTGCTGGTCTCCAAAACGTACGCACCAAAACCTTGCGTAGCCGTAACCCTCACAACGTGGTGAAAGCTACGATGGACGGTTTGCAAAAATTAAGACAGTTTGAAAAAATCGCTGCAGTTCGTAACAAATCTGTAGCCGAGATTTTATAAGGTAAAAAGCCATGGCTAAAAAAACAATTACAGTTCGATACAAAAGAAGCACGATCGGTTGCCCCAAAGACCAAATCGCTACGGTGAGAGGTCTTGGACTTCGCAAATTGCGCGATGAAAGCACTTTGCCAAACGTACCCGCTGTTCGTGGAATGATTAAAAAAGTAATTCACCTCGTTGAAGTGGTGAAGGAAGAGTAGGAGAGGCCATGATCCGTTTAGGTGAATTAAGAGGAGCTAAAGGTTCCACTCATAAAGTAAAAAGATTGGGCCGCGGAGCAGGTAGCGGAAAAGGCGATACCTCCGGAAAAGGTCATAAAGGTTTGCTTGCTCGTAAGGGCGGCGGAAGAAGAATTGGATATGAAGGGGGTCAAACCCCGATGATCCGTCGTATTCCTAAGCGCGGATTTCACAATTTTGCGCGAAAAGAATATGCACTCATTAATTTAGATACGATCAGCTCTAGCGGCTTGACCGAAATCTCCATGGAAACCTTGCGAGAGGCTGGCATCGTGAAAGGCACTGAGCCTTTCTTAAAGGTGCTAGGTGTAGGAGAGCTTACAAAAGCAGTAAAAGTAAAAGCCCACAAGGTAAGTGAATCGGCTAAGAAAAAGTTGGAAAAAGCAGGCGCCACAGTTGAGGTGATCGATGTCAGGGGCTGATGGTCTCTTTAAGATTCCAGAATTAAGAAAAAAGATTTTATATACGCTCTTCGCTTTGGCGATTTATCGCCTCGGGGTGCACATTCCTACTCCAGGAGTAAACTCCGAAGCTTTGATGGCTTTTTTCCAGAAGCAGCAAGGAACTATTTTCGGCTGGTTCAATATGTTTTCCGGTGGAGCTTTAGAGCGTTTTTCGGTAATGGCCCTTGGGGTGATGCCCTATATCTCGGCCTCGATTATTTTCCAGTTGCTCACTGTAGTATCTCCGCAATTGGGAGCACTCCAAAAAGAGGGTGAGTCTGGCACGAAGAAAATCAATCAGTACACTCGTTATGCCACTGTTCTTCTTTGCATCATTCAAGGCTACGGAATTTCCGTTGGACTCGAAGCCATGCAGAATCCGCCTGTGGTTTTAAACCCAGGAATGGGTTTCCGCATGCTCACGATCGTAACCCTATTGGGTGGAACCATGTTCCTCATGTGGTTGGGCGAACAAATTACGGAGCGCGGAATTGGCAACGGTATTTCGTTGATCATTTTTGCTGGTATTGCTTCGCACATTCCTTCGGGGATTGGCAGCGCTTGGAACCTCTTTAAGACGGGCGAGTTGAGTTTCATGAAATTGGCTCTTCTTGGTGCCATCATTTTCGGGGTGTTCTTTGCCATTATCTTTATGGAGCGTGGGCAGAGGAGAATTCCGATCCAATACGCGAAACGGGTTGTTGGCCGAAAAATGTATGGTGGTCAGAGCACGCACTTACCTTTGAAGATCAACACTTCGGGCGTGATTCCGCCAATTTTCGCGTCTTCTTTGATTATGTTGCCGGCTACTTTGACCATGATGGTGGAAACTCCAATCATGCAAAGATTAACGGAAACTTTGCGACAGGGAATCGTGCACGATGTCCTCTTCGTGGGATTGATCGTGTTTTTCTGCTTCTTTTACACTGCTGTGACCTTCAAGACTGAAGACGTAGCCGATAATTTAAGAAAATATGGCGCCTTTATTCCTGGCATTCGCCCAGGTGAAAAGACCGCCGAGTTCATCGATTACGTTTTGGTCCGAATTACGGTTCTCGGTGCAGCCTATATTTCCGCGATTTGCGTTTTGCCAACCATTCTTGGTGATTCCATGAAGATCCCCTTTTATATTGGGGGTACTAGTGTGCTCATTCTAGTAGGTGTGGCTATGGATACCTTGGCTCAAATTGAGTCGCATTTGCTCAGCCGTCATTATGATACGTTTATGGGCAATATGCGGA
>CAYZLH010000415.1:0-2907 GCA_964478795.1 uncultured Bdellovibrionales bacterium
TATCGACGCCGGAATGTTGGCTTCGCTGCAAAAATACCAACGCAATGGTCCACTCACCTTCGCGACCAACACCTTCGATGGCTATTTCGGCGCGTTTCTTGGAAAAGGCGTGGATGGCTGGAATATCTTGGCGAGATTCGCGCATCTTTCGGCCCATCTTGTCGACAACTCACCCAATATTCTCACGCCAAACAATTATTCGCAGTTTTGGGAAGAATTAATTGTCGGTAAAACCTTTCCGAATCCGGAAGTAGCTTCCGATTGGGAGGTTCACGTTCAGGCCAACGTCGGCCTGAATCATACCAGCGTGCCTGTGGCTCGGCAGCCACGCGCTGGTTTAGGCGTGAGCGCCGCACATCTTTTAGCCGACCATGAATCGTTTTCGATATTGAGTAGCGCCGATGTATTGCGAGCCGGAGTAGACAATCAAAAACCTACCTACTCCTTCTTCTTAGGTGTAGGTACGCTAAATCGCCCCACACTAAAGACTCGCCCGTGGCGCGTAGGAGTTGCCCACTTTCGTGGCTCTGACTACCGCAACCAAAACTTCAATCAACGCCAAAAGATCACGATGTTAGAATTAGGATTAGAACTGTAAAATATTATTCATTGAGCGAGCGATATTGGAGGAGCGTTAAGTCTCCTCCTTTTTTTATTTCCACTTCACCTAAAGATTTTTCGTCACTGAGATTTCCATAAATATCTTCCAATCGCAGACTTACGCGATATTTTCCCGGCGGTCGTTGCACTCTGGCCACCTGGAAATCCTTTGGCAAGGTGCTCCAAGCGCGCAAATCGGCCTGGCTGGCCACAGCGAGAGCAACTTTCATCAATGTGCCTAGGCCTTCTTTTTGCTTATCCAGTTCATGGCCAAGCACTTCTCGGCCAATGACCCCGGCGATTCGCTTCGTGACATACAGAGCGTATTTCTGCTGTAAATTTTGAATTGCCACTTTTTCCCCATCGTAGAGAACTTCCGTGCGAGCGGCCTCCTCGCCGTCAATATAGAGACGAGCTGCCTTATGCTTGTTATACCGAGCGCGAAATTCGGGCAGTTCGTGCCACTGCGGATGCGGTACTTTTTCCGGACCCAAACCATTCTGATAGAGCAAAACAATCCCACCCGTCTTTTTAAACTCTTGTTTGGCTTCGCGAATTTCTTCGTCCGTCACGCCAAGCGTCCGCTTCCACTTGTGTAAATCAGATGAGGATTCTACCCAGAGCGCTCCTTTGATTAAATCGGTGCGAATGCGCGAAAAGTGGGGAACTAATTCATAGGTTTTTTTGTAATCCACATAGGCGTGGTTCCAGTTACCTTGACGTTCGCGCACTAAGCCTGCGAGATATTGCGCGAACGCATTCAGCTGATACGTGCGTTTGGCTTGATCCCGCAATAGCTCCAAGCGGCGATTTACTCTTCGCGCCGCCACAGCAGCTTCTTCATCTTTCCCAAGCGCGGCAAAATTTAGCGCCAGATACATGGACGCCAAGACATGTTCAAATTCCTCGCCTTTATATTGGAGAATTTGATCGTTCACGAGAATGGAGGCCACCTCAGTACCGATGGCGGTATAGTCTTTAATTTCGGAAAGATCGTCGGCTAAGAGAAAATCTTTGATGCTGCGTTCGTAATCGCCAGCGGTATAACGAACGGTGGCGCGATCAAATACATAAACTAGCTGGTCTTTCGAATCTTCTTCGGCTCCGGGATTATAAACAGCTTCAGCTGCAGCGAAGTCTCGATTTTGAAAGGCATCTAATCCGGCTTTCGTGGCTCGGGTATAGCCAGCGCAAGAACAGGTGAGAAAGGCGAAAACAATGAGTAACCCCTTTCCCACCATGTCACCCTCTTAAAATAGGCCTACGGATTTCTTCTGATATTTTTTCCGAACTTCTTTTTCTTCTTCACACTCAATTACGTTTTCTTCCAAATTGGTGAGCTTCATATTGAGTTTGTAATAGATCAATTTGTCGTTTCCTACTTGCTGAATATTTGTGGCTAGTGCACCCGAAAGTAAGAATTCTACACCTTTTTGTTTGCCACGCTTGGGGCTGGCTTCTTTGGCCACTCGTCCCGACTCGTTGTAATCGTGCTCAGAATCAATTTCCTCACGGGCGCCACGATCAATGAAACGCACTTTTCTGCTCTTGGTAAGATTAGCGCGAATCATTTCGGTAAGAGCATCTAAGTCAGGATATTCATTAGTGCGATTGACCACTTTGGAAACGGCCACGGAGGGACGCCCCTTCGCCTCAACAATTACTGGACATTTTAAAATAGAATCCACGATGGTCTCGGCCATCTGCTGCATATCCGCTTCATTAAATTTATCATCTAAAAGTTCCACCCGATTTGGATCATCATAGGTACCATCTTTAAATGCTTTGGGTCCGCAGGCGGAAAGCGCGAACAAGGACAAAACGGCGATCATTAACTTCATAGTATTCCCCACTTTCTAAAACTCTTTTTATGGTACGGCTAAGGCCACCCTCCCCTCAAGGGAGGAAGCAAAAAAGAGGGGAATCTCTTGCCATCGCGCGCACAGCGTGTGCGAGGGTATCCCAATGGATACCCCTGGGCACACCGTGCCGGATATAGCGGAGCGTTGAGCGCGCGAAGCGCCGCCTAAAATCTAAAATAGCGAGCGAAAGAAGGCTGGAACCACGGACTTTTGTTCCGGGAAAAGCTCGTTCAAGGCTTTTTCTTTCCAACCTGCACCATTTTCCAAGATGTCTTTGCCGTCGAGTTCGTAAACAACATCGGGCGCAGTTGGGCGGTTTTCCGTCAACCACTCTTTACCCGTAACAAAGGGATGGGATCCTTCAGGAGTAGGAACCTTTACGGCGCCAAAGAGCGAGGTCGGGATCTGCACTTGCAGAAACTGATAGGTGTCGACAAAGCTAGAG
>CAYZLH010000416.1:0-2906 GCA_964478795.1 uncultured Bdellovibrionales bacterium
TGACTCCTGCCCAGGCTAGCAAGCTAATAAAAGGACTGAGCTCGGAGGAACAGATCATCACTCCCGCCGACGGACAGCTAGCTTCAGAAAATCCAACTGGACCAGTGATTGTGGTTAAAATCACCTCGAAGGTTTCTAGTGCGTTAGAAAAATCAGGAGAGGGGGAACTCAGTGCAGCACCCTATTAAGTTTTTTTGCATTGCCTTCGCTGGAGTATTAGTACTTTCCTCTTGCACGCGGTCCAGCGGACACAGACGGGATATGAGTGCGGGCACCCAAATTCAAAGCGAACGGGAACGCAATAAAGTTGTGGAAGCCGTGCAGAAGTTTTCTCCACTGCGTAAGCGGGCAGTCTTACTTCCCTTCTGGAATGACACTCCGATTAAAGGAAAATTTGAGGTCTATTCAAAGAATGCTTTGAAAGATATGTTGCTGGAGCGAAACCAGATCAATATTGTAGATGAGCGCGATATTTCTTTGCGTAGCCAAGATTTTTATTTAGATGCCGAAAAAGTAAACGTGAATCACCTCGCGGAAAATGGGAAAAAGTGGGGAGTTTCTCTGGTAATCCTCGGTCGGATTTCCAAAATTGCCTTCCGCAAAAAGAATGATGATGTGGGCCTCTTGCGCCCTAGCGCGGCTAAGGCCGCAGCCTCTGTGGAGTTGCGATTGGTAGACGTGGCACAAGCTAAAGAGATTGCGCTTGGGCAGGGGTCTGGCATCAGCGAAAATTCTACTCTGAATTTGTTCGGAGAAGGTGCCGAGGATACCGACGAGACGAGAAATGAATTGGTGGCCGACGCCATCGCCAACGCCATTTCCAAAGCCTTGCCGGCCCTAAATAAAGAAATCGAAAAAATTCAGTGGCGTGGTCGCATTGCCAAAATTACCGGTGCGAAACTTTATGTGAATGCTGGCCGAGCCACAGGCGTGCAGCTGGGCGACATTCTGAAGGTAAACAGCCAAGGCCAAGAAATTTTTGATCCCGATACTGGATTGTATCTGGGACGAACTCCCGGCGACCTGAAGGGTACGCTGGAGGTGGTGGAGTACTTTGGTGAAGATGGAAGCATCACTCGAGTACATTCAGGAGCTAACTTTGTTGAAGGCGATACAGTTCAGCTGTATTAGAAAGCGAAAAAAATGATTCAACCCATGAATCCGATGCGCGGAATACTCACACCATTGCAGCAAAAAATAGTGATCGCTTTTTTTGTGTTGTTTGCCGTTAGTATTTATTTTCTTCGTTCGATTTACATACCGATTTTTATCTCTTATTTTCTCGCGTTTTTGCTAAATCCTATCGTCACCTGGCTGGAAAAGAAGGGGTTTGGACGGTCGGGGCCAATTTTCCTCTTATTACTCCTCTTTTTTGCGCTGGTTACTGCCTTCGGTTTGTTAATGGTGCCGAGAGTTTTTGTGCAAGTGCAGCTCTTGTTTCAAAAATTGCCGCTGTTTATGGATTTTCTGTCTGAACGATTGGGTCCTTTTTCCGTTTCCTATTTGGGCTATGATGTATTCCATCAGTGGAAAGAAGTTGTACCCAGCTTGATCCCCGATACTCCGGTTTCTCCAGCCGTGACTATTATCGAAAGCGTGCTTGCCGGAACCGTAAAGGCCATTGGAGCAGTTCTAACTGTCTTAATGATCCCAATTCTTACATTTTATATTTTGAAAGATTATTACGTGGTGAACGAGAAGCTGTTGACCTTGGTTCCGAAGCGCTACGTGGCTGACGTAAAAGAAGTGTTTCGGCGATTGTCGATTGTGCTCGGTGGATTAATTCGTGGCCAGTTTTTGGTGTGTATCATCCTTGCTGCCTATTTCAGTATCGCGCTTTCCGCTTTAAGCGTGGAGATGGCTTTGTTGCTGGGAATCCTTGCTGGCTTGATGAATTTGATTCCCTTTGTGGGCCCATTGGCGTCATTGGCATTAACGCTTTTCCTTGCTGTTTTGGGTGGAGCGCAAATTACGCAATGCGTGGCCATTCTCGGCGTATTTTTAGTCGCAAACCTGGTCGACAACACGGTACTAACGCCAAAAATCGTGGGAAAACAGATGGGAATTTCCCCCTTAACGATAATTTTGGCTTTATTGGCTGGCGGAGAGCTGCTAGGTTTTTTAGGGATCCTTCTGGCACTTCCTCTCGTTGCGATGGGCAAGGTTCTGGGTGGATATTTTGCCGAAAGGTACCTAGCGTCGAACTTCTATAATGAAGAAGCGCCGTTAGAGGGAAAACAAAGTCTTTCGGATCGTTTGTAATAGCCTCTTCCTGTTTGTGGTGGATGGGTGGAGCTGAGAGTCGGTCTGTTCTGGGGGGATCATGAATTCTACGTTTTATGCGTTTCGTTCCAATTACGCTTATGAAGAAGCATTGGGTCTACAAGGCTTACTATCTTCGGAAGGTTATATTGGGCTGTTAGCGTTCGAAAGCCCGGAAACAATCACCTTTGGTCGATCTTCAGAATTACAAAAAGAAGTAAAGGTGTCCGCAAATTTCTTACAGGAACACAAAGTCGCTCTTTTATCGACGGATCGTGGCGGTAACACGCTTTATCACGGCCCAGGGCAATTGATTGGTTTTCCTATTGTGAATTTAAAACAACACTTTGGCGATGCCAAGGCCATCAAGCGATTCTCTGAGGAATTGTTAATGGGCTTGGCCCACGCTTGTGCTGTGCTTGGAGTGAAGAGTGTTACTACTCGCCAAGACTACCCAGGGTTGTGGACTAGTCGAGGTCTGCTCGCATCTGTAGGCATTAATGTAAAAGATGGCTACGTATTTCACGGGTTCTATCTGAATGTGCATCAGTCGGTAGCTCAAGGGTATAGTCTCGTGCACCCCATGGGGATTTCGAATTGCCCGATCACTTCTTTGGAACAAGAGGGAGTGCGTGTAAACGATG
>CAYZLH010000417.1:0-2906 GCA_964478795.1 uncultured Bdellovibrionales bacterium
CAAAAGGTGCAAGCGGCCACGGTGAAACATGGCCTGGAACCCCAAGCCTACGTAGACTCCATGGCGGAAAATTTTAAGGCGATCTGGAAAGAATTGAATATCCAGTATGATTTTTTCATTCGCACCACCGACGACTTTCATAAAAAAGCGGTGCAGGCCTGTTTGCAACAATTGTATGACCAAGGCGAAATCTACGCGAAAGACTATGAAGGCCTCTACAGCATCAGTGAAGAAATTTTTTATACGGAAAAGGATTTGGTCAACGGCAAGACTCCCTTAGGCAACGAGGTCATCTTACTCAAAGAGAAAAGTTACTTTTTCCGCATGGGGAACTATCAAGAGCGATTGATTCAATACATCCACGACCATCCGGATTTCATTCGTCCTGAACATCGCAAAAATGAAATTTTGGGCTTTTTGCGGCAGCCGCTCCATGATCTTTGTATTTCCCGACCGAAGGCCCGTCTCTCCTGGGGTGTAGAATTTCCCTTTGATCGCGACCACGTGACCTATGTCTGGTTTGATGCTTTGTTGAATTACGCTTCAGCAGTGGGCTATCAGCAAGGAGATCGCCAAGCGGAATATACGAAGTGGTGGAAAGAGGCCGGCCCCATCCATCTCATCGGCAAAGATATTCTCACTCCGCATGCCGTCTATTGGCCCACGATGTTAATGGCTTTGGGCGCGCCTCTGCCCAAAACGATTTTTGCCCACGGCTGGTGGCTCACAGAATCTGGCGAAAAGATGAGCAAGAGTAAAGGCTCCGTGGTGAAACCGCTCGATATGAAAGCCGTGGTGGGAGTGGACCCCCTTCGCTATTTTTTGACCCGCGATATTGCCCTCGGCAACGACGCTGCTTTTTCGCCAGAGCTGGTGGTGAATCGCGTGAATGCGGAGCTTGCCAATAATCTGGGCAATTTGCTTTCTCGCACCACAAATTTAGTAGAGAAAAATTTTGGCAAGGCACCGGGGCTGCCTAGCAATCCTGCGCCAGAGTCACAAGTCTTGCTCGATAAGACCTTTGCTCTTCACACAAAAGTGAAAGCTGCCATCCTCGATATGGCTCCGCAAACGGCTGTGCAGGAAATCGTGGATGTTTTAAGCGATACCAATCGTTATATCGGCGATCGGGCCCCTTGGAAACAAGTGAAGGACGATCTGCCGGCTGCCGGAGAAACCTTGGCCGTCTGCTTAGAAGTGTTGAAAGTGGCTGGTATTTTACTATCACCCGTGATGCCTGAAAAGTGCGCCTCCATCCTTTCCACCATCGGCTGTGAGCTGAACTTTGCCAATGTAACGAAACCCATTCCAGCGGGAACACCGGTGAAGAAAGCGGAGCCCTTATTTCCAAGGGTGGAATGGAAAGCGGATCAAACGTAATAGTTACTTACAATTTTAGATTTTCGATGAGCTCGTGATCGAGATCGATACGAATCAAACAGCTGTATAGATTCACTTCCGGTCCCTTGGCTGCACGAATCACGCGCACACACTGGCTAGGGGGATAGAGCCGACCAAAAAATCGCGCTACTCCGCGACGGCCATCACTATAACGAATGTATTGTTCGGTGGAATAAGCCGCGACAGATTCATAGAGCGCCTTGGCGTTGTCGCCCACACAATCCACACTCACGATGGCCCAGTTGCGTCCATCCACTACAACTTTAGATAGCTCGATCTTTCCCGAGTTTACTTTTTCCGCTAAGCAATTTCTCAAAGCGTTGGAAGCGCGCATATCAAAGCGGGAATTTGGCTCGCGGTCTACTTTCTTAGCGACCGAAGCGAGTTCGCGATTTCCTTCTCCTTCCAGCACTGAGTGAAAATAGATGCCGAGGGAAAAGAAAAACACCGAGAGGACCACACAAATCATTGCTGTAGTTTTGCTCATACCCATTCCTATCGGCAAAAGGCCGTGAGAGCATTAGGAGAATTTTACCAATATTTTCAATTAGTTAACTTCACTAAACCTTATCCGCAAGAAATCCGATAGGACTCATATGAAAACTCTACTTTTCCTAATTATTTTCGCCATTCCCGTCCAGTTGGCAGTGGCTGAAATCGTCTACTACAAAGACGAAGAAGGAAATCTTCACGCCGCCGACTCTCCGGACTTAATTCCAGCGAAATACCGCAAGAAGCTGAAAACGATCAATGCCAACGCCGATAGTCCCCGCGGTAGTAGCTTGGCGAAAGAATCTTTCAAATACGAAACATCATCAGGCAGAAACGTCATACTCGTGGACGTGGGCGGCACCGAAATCTACATGGCGATTGAACCTGAATCCGATTCCTCTATTATTCCCCCATCACTGGTCGGCAAATTGGGCCTACGCATTGTTGGTAACGCCGAAGCAACTTCCTCTTCCCCTCCTGTCGGCAATGGTAAAGAAAGCAATAATGTTATGCTCACGACGGTAGTACCAAAAATCGGCATTAAACAGTTCCAAGTCTCAAATATGCAGGTCTACATATCAGAACTAAAAAACTACGGACGAGCTGAAGGAGTTCTGGCCGGCGACTATTTTAAAAACTTCCGTGTGATGACCGAGGGCGAAAATAAAACTATTACCCTCGAGCGCAGATAGTGTGATTAGGCCAAGAGTCTCGTTGTGATTTGAAACACGATAAATGCGCTGCCATAAGCCAACGCAAACATATAACAAAACATCACGAATGGAATTTTCCAGGAATTTGATTCCCGCTTGGCCACGCCGATGGTGGAAATGCATTGTAACGAAAATGCAAAAAACACCAGCAGACTAAGACAGGTTGCCAAAGTGTAGGCCGGATTTCCGCTCTCGTCTTTAGCGTCTCGCAATGTACCAGCCAAACTTTCAGAACTTTCGTCCACTTCGCCCAAGGCAAAAACGGTTCCGATGGTTGATACGAATACTTCACGAGCTGCC
>CAYZLH010000418.1:0-2902 GCA_964478795.1 uncultured Bdellovibrionales bacterium
TGCTTGCGCGCTACCCCCTCAAGATAGTGTGTCTACCAATTTCACCACCTGGGCTCATCGAAAACCTGCCCCTCGTCCGCCGTCTTCCCGCGAGCAAAAAACAGATTTTTGTAGAACCAGAAAACTAGCACTGGCCACAGGGAAGCTCAAGGCCCCACCGGCAAAAATCCAAACCCCAGAGGAGGGGAAATCTTTCAATTCCGAACACTTGCCGCAACTGCTCGAAGCAAATCCTCCGCCCTCATCATCCTTTCCTTTAAGTCCGGTAAATCCACCTCCGGCCCGCCAAAAAGAATCGGGGAGGGCTGTAAATATTTGAAATTAAAAGACTTTACATTGGCGAAATTACTCGAGTTTTCTCCTTTCCCTGCCGATAAAGTAGGGAAGGAGTTTACCCATGGTTCGCCCTACCGAACACTCACTATTACTAACCACCGTTTTTGCCCTGCTGGCCATGCTCCTGTCTCCCGCCCTCGCTCAGGCCGGCTGCACCCCAATCGCCGGACGCTCCGCCGTCACAATTAACCACATGACCTATTACGCCCCCGCCTACGGTGGCACCAACGGTCGCTGCGGTCGCTCCGCCTCCGGACTCAACGCCTGCAGCTACTACCTAGAAGATCACATGAAGGGCAAAACCAGAGCCACCTTCGCCGCCGTTGCCCAAAAAGGCGGCTCCTCAAAAATGTTTGGCGGACTCTTCGTGGCCACCTCCTTGGCGAAAATGGTGGGCGCAAATTGCATCCTCATCGCCGCTGGCGATCGCTACGGCACAGGCTCCAACAACAAAAGCAAAATGGATGTGGTAGTGCGCAAACTCGATATCCAGGGAAAATACAGCACCATCGGCAGTAAATTTCACGGCCGATCCGGCACGTTTTTGCCAGCCGGTCGTCTGCCCGATCTCAAAAAACCACAACGAAAAGTGTCACGCGCCTCCGATGCCGTGGCAGCCATTCCGCCCAGCGACGTCGATGAAATTGGAAAACTTATTAGTGCACTAGAAGCGCTAAACCCCGTGGTCTCTGCACCCCTTCCTCCTGAGGGCACCTGATGAAACTCCTCGCACTTATTCTGTTCAGCATTCCCGCGCTCACTTTCGCCAGTGACGAAAAAATTCAAAGCGCCTGCCCTGGCCAACAAAAAGTCTATAACAACATTCTCAACTGCGGAGAAAACACCTACGCCGTTAAGTTCGCGCAAAACTGCGCAAACTATATGACCACCTACAATCGCGTGAGTGGCCTGGCCCTGCAAAAAGCCATGAACAGCTTGGAAAGCACTATAAACTCCAATCAATCGAAAAACTTCGTCGACACCGCCAAACGTCTACACTCGACCCTCATCACGCTCAAAAATAATATCGCCGTGATGCAGTCCCAGACTTCGCTCGTGGCTTCCTATACCGATTCCATGATCGATTTTCCCGATGGCGATAGCGATGAAACCAGCGCCGAATGTTTCTCCACCGCCTTCCACGATCTACAAAAAGTGGTGAACGGCATGGACCAAGAAATCATCAATATGAAAAATGCCTATCGCACGGCCGCGATTCTCCTAAAAACCGCCGCCGCTCGTTCGCAAAACCTCGGCAGCATCATCCCTCAAGCGGAAGATCTCGATGCTAGCCCTGGGGCTTCGGCACCTCAGAATCCTTCTCCAACGGGCAAAAAAATCCGAGCTTCCGATATTTCCGGCACCGAAGAGAAAAAACGCAAATGATTCTAGTGGTTTACCTATCGAATTTCAGCCTATCAGATTCAAGCGAGATACATATTTGGACGTTAAAGCGCTTATGAAGAACTTCACACCCCTACAAAGTTTCTTTCTGGCCCTTCCACTTTTTCTCGCGTTCGCACTTCCGGCCCAAGCCGGCAAGGTCTCCGATTGTGCGCCCAAAACCGAAAACGGAATCTATGTGAAACGCTTTACCAACTATGCCCCGAAAGCCGGCGGCATCAACGGACGCTGCGGCACCTCCGCCTCCGGTAAAGACGCCTGCAAATTTTTCCTCGAAGATCACTTAGAAGGAAAGCGCGCCATGACCATGGGTGCAGTCACCCAAAAAGGCGGCACCTCGAAACTCTTCGGTGGTAAATATCGCGCAGTGGCCCTTGAACAAAAATTAGGCGCCAAACAAATCGTACTCTACGCCGGCGACCGTTACGGCAAGGGCTCCAACTACCAATGCAAAATGGATATCGTAACGAGAAAAATCGCCTCGACCACAACTAGCAAGGTCAACACCGCCAAAGGCTTAATTGCTCCGCTTGGTCGCATCGAAAACCTGCCACCACCCAAACGCGAGATCAAACGGGAGCCCGCTGCCGAAGAGCCACTCGTCACCAATCCCGGTCGCTGCCGCACTGTTAAGCGCTGCAAAATTCGCGGCCAATTGGCCAACGGTAGCGCTTGCGCTCCGCTCGGTTGGCACTCGCAATACATCTGCTTCGAGAAAGAAAAATCTTGTAACCCTAATCCAGGAAGTTGTACCGATGCGTTCCGCTAAATTTTTTACTGCCGTTTTCTTATTTGTGCCGGTTCTTGGCTGGGCCAACGATAACAATCCGTGCCCTAAACCGCAGGACTTTAAAAATCGCATCTACAACTGCGGTGAAAACTTACTCGCCGAACAATTTGCCAAATCCTGCGCCAAAGATTCGCTGACTACCGTGCGCAACGTGGGTGTTGCCTTAAATAAAGCGATGACGGATTTGGAAAAGCAGGTGGCTAGCCATCAACAAAACGCCACCCTTGATGCCTTAAGTCGCTTGGATCTCGCCCTAGATTCCTTGGCCGCGCAAATTCCTTTTTTGCAAAAGCGCGCCTCCATGGTGGCCTCCTATGTATCGGTGATGATCGATTATCCCGACGCGGCTGATGATGAAGAAAGTATGGATTG
>CAYZLH010000419.1:0-2884 GCA_964478795.1 uncultured Bdellovibrionales bacterium
TGGCAAAAACCTTGATCATGTACGGCTTCATCATGGAGCGGCCGTAGCAGAGCACGTTGCCGCCGAAGGCATGAATCAGATCGCTACCCGATACCCAGGCGATAGAGCCATGGATGGTGCATTCGGCCACGCCATTACGGCGGTAGTCTACCATTGGAACCCACTGGTCCTGTGCGTATACATGATCCGACATGGGCCCACTATTTCACTGCTAGTGGCTCAGAGTCAAATGACAAATCTTGGCCGCTTCCCCTCCATTTTCCAGTGGGGAAACGATCCGAGGTGGCGGCAATTAATCCACAATATGGTAAGGTGCTTTGACGTGCTCTTCACGAAAGAAAAACACGCGTTCGGCCACTGGTACCTGATCTTGGTTCCCAGGGCGGCGCACCTCTTTAGTTTTAAGATTTCCCACGAGAGAACTCTGACGGGTTCCCTTGACTCGGCGGCGGAAATCATAGGGGAGCTCAACGTTAGGATCCGAAAACATTCCAATGCGGCGTTCCATGGCTTGTTTCGTAAGTTCCCCAATTTCCTCGCAATAATCCGTGGAGGGATAAATGCAATAGTTGGCGGCCAACCCGTCTTGAGCTAGTTCTCTGTTGATGTGAACCTTCCCCACAAAAAGATGGGCCAAGCCTCGTCCGTATTGATCGCAGGGCGATTGGCTAAATTCGAGACGCACTCTAGATTTGGCCGGTAGCATTTCCGCAAGCTTCTCCGCCGCCTTTTCTCCCCAGGGCCCTTGGCTTTGACCCATAAAATGAGTTTCCGGCGTATCGATGCCGATGAGGCGAATCGAATAATTACCCGTTCGTGTTCTGACCATCACGGTATCACCGTCATAGGTGCGAACAATGACACCACTTGTTTCAATGGGTTTGTTCCGGTCACACTTGTCTTTGTTTATTTGTCGCTCTTGGTCGGTACTATCCTGAACTAGCGCAAAACTGGTAACTGGTAAAAAGGCCAAAGCACTCAATAACATCAATGTTTTCATTTTTTCCCCCCGTGAATCAACTCACCTTCAGGATTCCTGAAGGTGCGGCAGAAGGGAAATGTTTTGTTTTTAGGATTTCATTTGGGAAAAGATTTTAGAAGATACTAGTTGTGAACGCCCTGCTTCACCAGCTAGCATCCCTATCCCGCCGCGAAGTTTAGGCGAAGTGCGGCGCAACCTTTTCCATAAAATTCTTCATCGAACGTTTCACGGTCTCATTGTCGTGATTGTTAAAATCAAACCACAGCATGAGCCGATCTTCCTGGTGAAAACGTTTGCTCATTTCTTCACGAATTTCCGCAGCATCTCCAACGAGCGCATTATTTACGGCGTTTTTTACTTTTTCCGGATCCAGTGTGCCTTCAATGGCCTTCCAATAATTTTCCATGGCTTCTTGGGCTTGTTCTCGGGCTTTTTTCGGATTTTCGTCCATAAATACTAAAACGGTTCGTGGCATATGATTGCGGGTCCAAGAGCCACCGGCCGAATGGAAATGTTTCTTCATAGCCTCATGAGTTTTTTCAATCTGCGGGGCGGGAGTAATCGACAAGTTAAACACTCCACAAGGCATAAATTGGTTGGCGAAAATCTGCGTTTCCAAATCATGGCAGCCGATTGTGAGTTTTAAAAACTCTAATGGCGCATCAAAAGGAATCACACCCACAGGATCAAATTTCCAAAAGGGAGGAATTTCGATTTCTGTGGCTCCGCCTGCTTCCTTCTGCACCTTTTGCCATTCTTCGGTAGTGCGGAAATCTTCGGCGCGTAAAATTTTGGGTCGAATGACGTTAGAACCCAGAATTTCTCCCTTCAATAGCCGGAGAAATATTTCCGTACATTCTTGGAAAACTTTTCCGCGCAAAACTGGCCAAGCGGCCTTTTCCAGAGCGTTTCGCGGAAATACTCCGTAGGGCACATTGGAAAATGGGAACCGTCCGGAGGCAAAGCCAATATCTAGTAAACGAGACTCGCGATCATTCAGTGAGTGAAAAGTAAGAAAAGTGCGAATGGCCTCAGCATGGGCGATGGGGCCCCCATTGCATTGAATATTGCGAATGGCGGAGCCGACGTGGAGTTTTTTTGTGCGGGCAAAGAGAAGGTGCGCCACTTGAAGAATATCGGTATTTAAACCAATTTCGCCCTCAAAATGCGGGATGACAGCGCCGGGATTTCGTTTTTGCACTTGGCACGAGAGGTGGGTTTCCGCCACCCATGCCGTGCCCACACCAAGGGAATCGGCGAGTTCTGCCTGAGAGAAAAAATTCTGGAACATCACTCGTTCGCTGGGCGTATAGCCTCTCACTGGGGTTTGGCAAATGGAAAAAAATACATCGAATCTCATAAGTGCACCGCTCTCACTAAATATTGCTCACAAACATTTTGACTAATGGGCTTTGAATCGTAAGTAAACCATTATTTGATTTGTACAAGATCCTCTTGATTTCGCTTGGCGTGGGGGCCTCCGCAGATCACAAGAGCACCTACTTTACGGTTTTCTGCGCTTAGCATGGCTAGGCTCGTTTTCATTTCTGCCGACGAAATACCTGGTGAATTTCGCACCATGATCGTTCGTCGCTTGATTTCCCAAGCAAGGGCCGGATACCAATCGGCGCCGATGATAAGCACCACGTCGTCTTCGGGAAGCGCAGCCTTTAACTCCGGATTCATTCCGCTTTTGTACTTCAAAAAAGAACTTCGTATATTCGCGCACACTTAAGCCTACGGCCACGACCAACAAAAGAGCGCACAGGATTTTTTGGTTAGGGAGCCGGCTTTGTAAAATTCCATCCAATACGAAGGTGAGGTAGGCGAGTAAGAAAATTCCGTTGGCGTACCAGTAATACGTATGTTCGATGTGGAGATTGGTAAACACCAACGGCGCTA
>CAYZLH010000420.1:0-2881 GCA_964478795.1 uncultured Bdellovibrionales bacterium
AAGCAAGTAATGCAGAACTCTCCCCAAAGGCAACGGGACTGGAAGATATTTTGCCGCATAAGAAAAGTGCTCTGGCAAAGAAAACTCAATCCGAACAGACTTGTCCGCCGCCTTGCTCAAACGATCCCCTCCAAAGCTATATATGTAACAATATACATAGTATATGTAAATATATCCACATGACAGTCGCATAACCGCGAATGTTGCCGAAATGACTTACATGCATTAGTTGGCAACAGCCGAATAGAGAAACGGGTTGCTTCAGACAGGGGTAAGCCTTTGCACCCTCTCAGAACCCACTGCTATTCGGAGATCTTTAAATGTCTAAAGTTAAAATCGCTGTTACTCGTCATGGTGGTAAATCAAAACTTGCCGATTGGATTGTTTCCCATTTCCCCGAACACAGGGTCTATGTTGAACCATTTTGCGGAAGTTGCGCCGTTCTCTTTGCAAAAGAGAAGTCAGAAATCGAAGTGATCAATGACAAAGACGAAGACATCTTTAACATTTACCGGACAATCCTTGCTCATCCGAAGGAACTTTCCGCGCTTATTTTTGCGACGCCGTACTCAGTACACAACTGGAACGTAACCCCCCGCTCCAAGCTGGAGCAAGCTCGCCAGTATATTGCAAAGTCCAAGCAGCATTTTGTCGGGAATTACAAGAAGGGTACTCGTCTCGGCTCCCTATTTGCCCTAGACAGAGGTGGAGGTGCTAAAGCTAAGACTTGGGCAAACTGGTTCAAAAGAGTTCTTCCAGCATTTATGCGGCTTAGGGAAGTGCAAATGCACAACAAAGACGCAGTTAAAATTATCCAAAATTTCAATAGGAAGGACACCTTAATTTATTGCGACCCTCCGTATGTCGGGCACGAAAGGGACTATAAGCACGAGTTCTCTGAAGAGGACTATCAAGAGATGGTTAGGGCTTTAAAGAGGTCCAAAGCCATGGTTATTGTTTCCGACACTGAAAAAGCAAGGCATCATTTTGTAGGCTGGTGGTGTGTTTCTCGCGAGGTACAGCGCAACAATAGTTTCAAGGGGAAGTGCCGTCGGAGTAGCATGGAAGTGTTATACGCAAATTTCCCGTTGCGAGGAGGAAGACAAGTAACTGCTTCAGCAGGCGAGCACTCTTCCTCTCGGCGTCGGGTTAAAAACTAGTGACTTGGTTCTTGCACCTTTTCATATGTTAACAAGCGTAACAAGCTCGTGCTGTCAGCGATTTCGATTTCGATTTGAACGTACGGTCCATTCATAAAAATGCCGTTAATTTCCTGTTCTGTTCCTGAGTTTCGATCTTGAAAATGGATATAGGCTCCGACATCAGCCAAAGCTGGAAATTCACCGAGATGTTGGATTAATTCATAAACTTTCATTGTGAACTGCTCTCCCTGTTTGCACGCAGTATCGGACGAATGCGACCACCGCTTCATAGCAATACTCGTGCGAATAATTAGATTTTAAGGCGGTTATTGTTGGCGAACTTCCAACCCAAGGAAGTTCAACACGTCGTCGCAGTTCGTCGGAGGGAACTTCACCAAGCTGCAAAGTTCAAGATCGACAGGGTTGATGAATGGGATCTTATTGGTGAAGCTTTACGAAATCAAGTGTGAAATGAAAATCTATTATCGGCGGTATACCAAAATAGGCTTTTCGGAATCCAATGGTCACTTTGACACGGGTAACTCGACCAAACTGTGCCAACCATATTTTGTCACGTATATCTACGGTAAGGTGCCTATCTTCTGTAGGTCGATAACATGTAATAGATTCGGAATGCCCCGTTCTACATATGAATAACTATGCCCATTTTTTTTGTCGCACTCTACAGCAGCGACTACTTTAGCCGCGAATTCTTCATTGGTTCGAACATTTAACAGGACTTTGAATTCATCAAATTCGGCTTTGGAGATTAAGCGAGGAAACACTTTCAGGTGTGAACGTGAAAATCCTGAGTGAATAAGTGTCCGGGGATACCAATCCCATGATGTCCGATTAACTTTAGAAAGATACCAAAGCAGGGTATCGGCTTCCATAATCTGGCTCCAACTAAGCGCTGAACCTTCGCTTCTTTCCTTCAAAAGATCTGCTGTCAGCGAACCTGTGTTTAGATTTAGTCTTGCTTTTCGGTCTTCGTCGAGAGTTTTTATGTAATGATTCAGGTTGTAAAATTCAACAGGCTTCGATTCTCCATGATGTTCCCAAAAATACGTTCTGCTAATGAACTCCCGAATAATATCGTAGCGTCGGTTGTTCAGTGCAATACCCGCATAGAATAGACTGAATTCGTAAGCTAAATATTTAGAAGCATCTTCGACGATTCCTTGCCGGTCGCATAATGATGATTGAAGCAGACTTTCAAAAAAATAGTGGAAATCTTTTCTAACTCCACCAATTCCTGATTTGAGGTCAACTGTACACAATCTTGTAAATACCTCGAAAAGAGGCTTCGTATTTTTTAAATGTAGAATTACCTGTTCATCTAGTGGAGTTTCATCTTTTTTTGTGCAGGACTTTGACGTTGATATAATTGAATCTAAAAGTTCCTTTATAGCTCCATCGAGCAGTCGGCTCTCCTTCTGGGCGAGGTGTTCAATTCGTTTCAGCATATTTACTTCAACGAAAGGGGAAACAGCCTCCTCGTGTAGGTAAGATGGCGGAGTTCCCAAGATTGGTCGTCTATAAAGGGGTTTGTCGAAAATACATCGAACAAGTTTTTCATATTCTTCTTCAAACAATTTGTCGTCGGATAGGTCTATAAAGATTCTGGTTTCGACAAATATCGGGGTACAAGCTTTATTATGCTCGTCCCGCTCTTTGATAACAGGTATGAATTTTTCTTGTTTGACGTTGTCATAGACTCTCTTTGAAATGATCTGCGA
>CAYZLH010000421.1:0-2878 GCA_964478795.1 uncultured Bdellovibrionales bacterium
CGCCTCGGGATCCATCATAAATCCGTCGGTAAGTTGCACGCCGATCTCTTCGGGCTTTAATAACTTCCAGAGAGTCTCTTGGTCTTCCAAACGCGGGCAAGCGGGATAACCAAACGAATAGCGGCAGCCGCGATATTTCGCCTGAAACCGTTCCATCATTGTGAGATCCGGCGAATCCGGAAAGCCCCACTGGGCCCGCAATTGTCCGTGCAATAATTCCGCATAGGCTTCGGCTGTCTCAATGGCCAAGGCGGCGAGCGCGTGGGACTTTAAGTATTCGCCGCGTTTTTTTAATTCCTCGGCTCGGGCTCGCACTCCCTTTCCGGCGGTCACGCAAAAGAGTGCCACTTGATCGCGAACATTCGCGTTGGGCACTAGTGGCGCCGTATAATCAGAAATGCACAAGCCGTTATCTTTAGGCTGACGAGGAAATTCAAAAGTCGAAACACGCTGATCACCTTCATAAAGATGTAAAAAATTTCCTTCCGAAGCTGCCGGATAGAACCGAAACACAGCTTGCGGCAACAACAACTCTTGGTGTTTGATTTCCTGCTTGAGGTCTTCAATGACTTTGGCGAACTCGAGCATCTTCGCGCCACTTGGATGTTGAGCCAATGCGGCTTGATCGCCTTTTTGCCACAACTTCACGGCCTCACCCGGAATGCCCAAATGCCGATAAAAAAGCACGAGATGGTTGATATACTTCCAAATCATATCGAGCGACTGACCGCGCACGATATGTCGCTCTAGGTCTGGCGCTTTTGGTAAGTCAGTCAGGATTGAAACTTCACTGGAGCGTTTGGTGCCAGCGGATTTTGCTCCTTCGGTTTTTGCACTTTCACCCGCCTGCAATTCGCGTTGGCGAGTTGTTAGCGTGGACTCTAACTGCTTACGCTTCTCTTGATCTACCACTTGTTTCGCCAGCTCTAATCCCGTCATGGCATCTTTCGCGTAGGCGACCAGTCCGCCCCCATAGGCTTTGGCAATGCGTTTATCGGTAAAATTTTGCGAAAGCGCGGCGCCACCCACCAAGATCGGCACCTGAATTCCCGCTTGCTGCAAATCACCTGCGGAAATTTCCATTTGTTGGGCCGATTTCACCAAGAGACCCGAGAGTCCCAAAATATCGGGCTTATGTTCGCGCACCGCCTGAATCAATTGTTCCGAAGGAATCTTGATGCCCAAATTGATTACGCGAAAACCATTGTTGGAAAGAATGATTTCCACCAAGTTCTTGCCAATGTCATGCACGTCGCCTTTTACTGTAGCTAGCACCACCGTGCCTCGCACCGCCGTGTCCAGTTTTTCCATATAAAGTTCAAGGTGATTTACGGCGGCCTTCATTGCTTCGGCGCTCTGTAAAACTTCCGCCACAATCATTTCGTTTTTGTTAAACAGCCGACCAACTGTGTCCATTCCCGCCATCAGCGGGCCGTTGATAATATCCAACGGACGCATTTCCTTGCGCTTCAATTCCAAATCGGCGAACAAACCTTCTTTCGTTCCTTCGATAATGTATTGGGCGAGGCGCTCGTCGAGGGGAAGTTCTTTTTTGACTTCTTTGGCCTTTGGCTTAGCCGAGCGAAAAAAGGCCGCAAATGCTGCCACGGGATCGGCGCCGCGATTCCACAACAAATCATCACAGATCTTAATTTCTTCTGGAGTTAGCGAGGAATAGCGCGGAATTCTTTCCGAATTCACAATAGCGCAATCTAAGCCCGATTTTGTGCAGTGATAAAGAAATACGGAGTTCAATACTTCGCGGCCCACGGCGGGCAAGCCAAAGCTGACGTTAGAAATTCCCAGCACCGTTTTCGTGCCCGGAAACTTATCTTTGAGCAAACGCACGCCCTCGATGGTTTCCACGGCGCTGCCAACATACTGCTGGTCGCCGGTGCCACAGGGGAATACGAGCGCGTCCCAATAGATATCCTCAGGGGGGATTCCGTATTTTTTCGTCAATAAATCAAACTCTCGCTCGGCAATCGCTAATTTCCGCTCGCGGGTCACGCCCATGCCTTGCTCGGGATCATCATCAATACAACCCACCACCACGGCCGCGCCATACTTTTTCGCCAGCGGGAGTACATGGGCAAAACGCTCTTCGCCATCTTCCAAATTTACGGAATTGATAATGCTTTTCCCTTGCACCATCTTAAGCGCATCTTCGATCACTTCCGCGTCGGTGGAGTCGATCATAGTGGGCACCCGTACCTTTTTCAGGAGCTCGGGCATAAACTTCAACATGTCTTCGCGCTCGTTACGATCGGGATTAGATAAACAAACATCCACGATATGGGCGCCTTTTTTCACCTGAGCGCGGCCCACTTCAGCTGCTTCTTCCCATTTTCCGGCAGTGATCAGTTCACGAAACTTTTTCGAACCGATCACGTTGGTACGCTCGCCCACCAGCAAGGGGCGCATCTCATCGGTCACTTCCAAAAATTCTACACCGGAAAGGCGTGAGGCCGCTCTGGCCTGAATCTTCCTGGGCGTAGCCTGATCGGCAATTTCCCGCAAACGGTGGATATGTCCGCTATGAGTGCCACAGCAGCCGCCGAGCACGTTTAGCCAGCCTTTTTCCAAAAAGCGCGCGATCACATTGCCGAGCAGTTCCGGAGTTTCCAAATATTTCCCATTTTCATCGGGCAAACCGGCATTGGGCACACAGGCCACTGGAAAGGGCGCCATTTCCGCTAAAGTGCGGATATGGTCCGTCATAAACTCGGGGCCAGTGGCACAATTCAAACCCACATAGAGCAAATCTTTGTGAGCGATGGAAGTGAGTAAAGCGTCCACGCCTTGACCCGCCAACATCGTGCCCATGGGTTCGATGGTGCCCGATATAGCAATAGGAAGCGGATCCTTCACTTCGCGA